>NZ_MEGQ01000029.1:0-31512 GCF_001725585.1 Thiomonas sp. SCN 64-16
GCTCGCCTGGCTGGCGGCGCTCTGCCTGCTCTGCGCCGCGGCGTTGCCCGCTCACGCCGCCGCCATTCGCGATCTCACCAGCGTGCAGGGGGTGCGGGTGAACCAGCTCGTCGGCTACGGCCTGGTGGTCGGCCTCGGCGGCACCGGCGACCAGGCCACGCAGGTGCCCTACACCACGCAATCGCTGCTCTCCATGTTTCAGCGCCTGGGCATCAACCTGCCGCCCGGCGTAGCTTCCAACCTGCAACCGAAAGACGTGGCCGCGGTGATGATCACTGCCAACCTGCCACCGTTTTCGCAGCCTGGCCAGCAGATCAACGTGACCGTCTCGGCGGTGGGCAATGCCTCCAGCCTGGCCGGTGGCACCCTGCTGATGACCCCGCTCAAAGGCGCTGACGGCCAGACCTACGCCGTGGCCCAGGGCAGTGTGGTCGTTAGCGGCTTCGGCGCCGCTTCGGGGGGCAACAGCACCCAGGTCAACTTTCTCACCGCGGGCATGATCGCCAACGGCGCCACGGTCGAACGCGCCGTGGCGAACAATTTCGACAAGGCGGGCCCGATCACCCTTGCGCTCAACTCCCCCAGCTTCGGCACCGCCAGCCGCGTGGCCGATTCCATCAACCAGCGTTTCGGCGCGGGCACGGCCACGGCGCTCAACGCCGGGGTCATTCAGGTGAATGCGCCGCTGACCGCGGGCGACCGCACCGCCTTTCTCGGCCAGGTCGAAGCGCTGGATGTCTCACCCGAATCGCCACCGGCCAAAGTGGTGATCGACGCCCGCAGCGGCACCGTGGTGCTGGGGCAGAACGTCACCCTGGGCGCCTGCGCGGTGGCGCACGGCAATCTGTCGGTCACCATCAACACGCAGTACGAAGTCAGCCAACCCAACCCGCTCGGCGCGGGGCAAACGGCGGTGGTACCCAAAACCGATGTGAAAGCCAAGACGGATAAGGCCAATCTGCTTATGTTCAAGCCCGGCGTCACGCTCGAAGCGGTGGTGCGCGCACTCAACGCCGTAGGCGCGGCGCCCAACGACCTCATCGCCATTCTGCAGGCCATGAAGGCGGCGGGTGCGCTGCATGCCCAGCTCGAAGTGATTTGAGCGAGTCGAGAGCCCATCCGCCATGACCACGCCGCCCAGCCCGCCCCTGTCCCCGCTGCCGCCCAGCGGCGCGGCGGCGTCCAACAGTCTGTCGTTTCAGGGGCTGAACCAGCTCAAGGCTGCCGCCAATGCCGACCCGCGCAGCCCGCAGGCGATCAAGGCCGTAGCGCAGCAATTCGAGGCGCTGCTGATGCAGCAAATGCTCAGCGCCATGAACGCCACCAGTCTGGGGCCGGACTTGCTGGGCGACACCGCGGGGCCGATGTTCAAGTCGATGTTCACCCAGCAACTCGCCACCACCCTCAGCCAAGGGCAAGGCATGGGGCTGGCCACCTATATCGCTCGCGAACTGTCCACCCGGTATGGACTCAACCCCGGACTCGACCCCGCCTCGTCTAAGCAGCCTTCGGTCACGCCCGCCGCACCCGCTGACGGCGGATCGATCGCCGCAAATGCGGTGAACACACAGGCCACTGCGCTTCCGCTGGCCAGCGCGGCAGCGGCCTTACCCGTGCAGTCGCTCGCCACCTACCGTCAGAACGCCCTGCCGGTGCAGCCGCTCAACCCGACGCCCGGCACCTCGCCCACCGCGCCCAGCTCGCCTGCCAAAAGCGCCACCTCGCCGCTCGAACAGGCCAAGTCCTTCATCGCCAGCATTCTGCCCAGCGTACAGACCGCGGCCAAACAGCTGGGCGTCGCGCCTGTGGCCATTCTGGCGCAGGCCGCGCTCGAAACCGGCTGGGGGCAGCACGCACCGGGCAACAATGTGTTTGGCGTCAAGGCGGGCAGCGGCTGGGCCGGCGGCACCGTGCAGACACTCACCCGCGAATTTCAGAATGGCGTAGCGTCGGTGGGCACTGCCGCCTTCCGCGCTTACCAGAACGTGGCCGACAGTGTGGACAATTACGCCGCCCTGCTCTCCCGTCCGCGTTACCAGTCGGCCCGTGGTCAGGGCAACGATATCTCGGCATTCGCCAGCGCGCTGCAGCGCAGCGGCTACGCCACCGATCCCGACTATGCCGCCAAGCTGGTGGCCATCGCCCGCAGCCCGCGCATGCAGCTGGCGCTGCAGCAACTTGGGGTAGATTCAGGGCCGGATTCAAGTTCTGCAGCGCAGTGACGTTATCTCTCATACTCCCTGCGCCCTTACTCCCTGCGCCCGCATCCGCCGCCATGTCCCAGCTCCAGCCCCCTCAAGACGAACGCCAGCTCGTCGCTGCGCTCACCGAAGTGCTGCGCCAGCAGCGTCAGGCGCTGGTGAATACCGGCAGCGAAGGCGCCGCGCCCGTGACCCCCATCTGGCAACCGCTGCTTCAGGCGCTCGAAGGCTTTGCGCAGCGCCGCCGCTCGGGCGACCCCATGCTCGACCACAGCCCCGAGATCACCGCCGAAGTCACCGCCTTGCGCGACGAAACCCTGGCGCTGCAGCACACCCTCACTGTCTGGAGCGCCGCGCTGCAGCAGGCCATCACCCAATCGCAGCGGCAAACCGCCGAACCCACTTACGGGCCGGCAAGCGGCGTGGCCAAAGGGTATGGCCAGACGCAAGGCCAATCTTTAGGGAGGGGATGAGATGTCAGGCATCAGCGGGCTTCTCAACAATGCCCTCACCGGCTTGCAGGCGGCGCAGTCTGCGCTGCAGGTCACGGGCAACAATATCGCCAACGTCAACACGCCCGGCTACAGCCGCGAAACGGCGGTGCAAAGCACCCTCACGCCCAGCCTGTACGGCGGGCAATATCTGGGCAACGGCACGCAGATCGACGCCGTCACCCGCAGCTACAACAGCTATCTGCAGTCGCAGGTGTGGAGCACGGCGGCCACCGCCAGCGGCGCAAACACCCTCAACACCCAGATCCAGCCCATCGCCAATCTGATCGCTGGCACCGACTCGGGTCTGAGCACCTCGATCAACCAGTTTTTCGCCAGCGGCGTGGCGCAGGTCGCGGCCAATCCGGCCGATCTCCCGTCGCGGCAAAGCCTCATCAGCCAGTCGCAGTCGCTGGCCCAGACCATTCAGACTTCGGCCCAGCAACTGCAAAGCGCGGCGAGTGGCGTCAACCAGCAACTCGGCCAGAGCGTGACCGCCATCAACAGCCTCACGCAGCAGATCGCCCAGCTCAACGTTCAGATCAATACCCTCTCGGGCGCCGGCAGCACGCCCAACTCGCTGCTCGACCAGCGCGATCAGCTCATCACCCAGTTATCGGGCCAGGTGGGCGTAACCGTGCTGCCGCAAGACGGCAATCAGGTCAACGTGTTCACCGGTAACGGCCAGGTGCTGGTGGCCGGTGCGCAATCGTTCGACCTGAAAACCACGCCCAGTGCCTACGACCCGTCGCAGCTCGAAGTGGCCTACGCCTCCAATGGCGCGGTGCTGTCGCAGGGCCTGCAAGGCGGCACGTTGGGTGGGCTGCTGCAGTTCCGCAGCCAGGTGCTGCAGCCCGCGCAGAATGCGCTCGGCCGCATCGCCGACGGTCTGGCTTCGGCCATGAACAGCCAGCAGGCGCAGGGGATCGATCTCAACGGCCAGTTCGGCGCGGCCCTGTTTCAGGCCGGGCCGGTGCAGGTGCTCGCCAGCTCGGCCAATACCGGCAATGCCGTCATCAGCGGCAGCGTGGTCGATGCCAATGCCCTCACCACCGCCGACTACCGGCTGAACTACGACGGCAGCAACTGGTCGGTCACCAATCTTTCCACGGGCCAGCCCGTCAGCGGAGCGACGGTGGGCACCTCGGGCAGCGCCACCGTGCTGAACTTCGACGGCGTGCAGGTCAACGTCAGCGGGGCGCAGGCGGGCAACAGCTTTGAGGTGCAGCCCACGCGCTACGGGGCGCTCAACTTTCAGTCCGTCCTCACCAACCCCACGCAAATCGCCGCAGCCTCGCCCTATGTTTCCAGCGCGGGGCAGATGCAGTCGGGCAGCCTGGTCAACACCAATCTGGGCAACCTCACCCTGTCGGCCGGGCAATACAGCGCCACTAGCGGCGCCGGCGCTTTGGTCATTTCGGGCGCGAGCGTGCCGACCACCCTGCAGGTCACGCTCACCAGTGGCGGCACCAGCGGCGCCGTGGGCTTTCAGGTCACGCAATCCGGCTCGGCCACCGTGCTGGCCAGCGGCAGCCTGAGCCTGGGCGGCAGCGGGCAGGTGCTGTCCATCCCTTACGCCAACAACCCGCCGGGCGGCTACTGGAACGTCACCCTCGCCGGCAGCACCGCCGTCTCGGGCGACGCCTTCACCCTAAGCCCGGCCAGCGGTGGCAATGGCGGCAATGCGCAGGCCATGGCCGCGCTGCAAACCGCCAAAACGCTCGAAGGCGGCAGCACCTCGCTCGAAGGCGCTTATTCGCAGCTCGTCAGCCAGGTCGCCACGCAGGGCAACCAGGCGCAGAGCGCACTGAGCGCGGCCAGCGCCGTCGCCGCCCAGGCGTCTGCCGCGCAGCAGTCGGTCTCGGGTGTGAATCTCGACGAAGAAGCGACCAACCTCATTCAGTATCAGCAGGCGTATCAGGCCGCGGCCAAGGCCATTCAGGTGGGCAACAGCCTGTTCACCTCGCTATTGCAGGCCGTGCAGTAAAAAGGAAGGGCATCGCCATGCGCATCAGCACCTCACAGTTCTACGCCGCCAGTCTCACCGGCATCCTCAATCAGCAGAACACGCTGGGCACCCTGAGCCAGCAACTCTCCACCGGCAGCACCCTGGTCAACCCCTCAGACCAGCCGGTCGCCGCGGCGCAGAACGTCGCCCTCACCGGGCAGATCAACCGCCTGGCCGGCTACACGCAAAACGGCCAGAACGCGCAAAACTCGCTGCAACTCGAAAGCGCCACGGTGCAAAGCGTCACCACCCTGGTCAGCCAGGCGCGGCAACTCGCGGTGCAGATGAACAACGGCACCGTCAGCTCGCAAGACCTGCAAAACGCTGCCGCCACCATGCAAGGCTATGTGCAGCAACTCGCGCAATACGCCAACACCCAAGACGGCCAGGGCAACTATCTTTTCGCCGGCAGCAAGAGCGGCGCCCAGCCCTTCGTCATTCAGGCGGATGGCAGCGTGCAATACCAGGGCGATGGCGGGCAGAACCAGCTCGCGCTCGGCCCCAATCTGAACACCGCCATCGGCGACCCCGGCAACGCGCTGTTCATGAATGCACGCGCGGGCAACGGCACCTTCAGCGTGAACGCCGCCAGCAGCAACACCGGCGGCGCCACCGCCGGGCCCGGCACCGTCAACAACACCGCCCTGGCCCAGCAAACCCTGCAGGTCGACGGCACGCAGTACCAGATCAGTTTCAGCGGCAGCGGTGGGTCGATGACCTACTCCGTGGCGAGCGGCACGGGCGGCGCGTTCTCCGCCAGCCCGGTCGCCAGCGGCAGCTTCACCGCGGGCATGAGCATCAGCCTGCCCCCCGGCAGCAATCCGGCCATCACCGTGCCCATCGTCGGCACCCCGTCGTCGGGCGACAGTTTCACCATCGGCGCCGCCGCGCCGCAAAGCCTGTTCCAGACTTTTCAGTCGCTGGCGCAGGCCTTCTCGGCTTCGGCGCAAGCCTCCGGTGCGAACGCCTTGCGCGCGCAATCCATCAGCAACGCCCTGGCCAGCCTCGACCAGAACCAGACCAACCTGCTCAGCGCCCAAGCTAGCATCGGCAGCCGCCTGCAGCAAGTGCAGGCCGTGCAGACGCAAAACTCCAGCCTCACCCTGCAACTGCAAACCCAGCAGACCCAACTCACCAGCATCAACTACCCGCAGGTCATCACCGAATACCAGTCCAGCCTCACCGCCCTGCAGGCCGCGCAAAAGGCGTTTACGCAGGTACAGGGGTTGAGCTTGTTCCAATACCTCTGACACCATGACCTCATCTTCCCCTCCTCTTTGGGAGTCACTCGACTCGGCGGACACTGCAGAGGTCGGCGCCTATCACAGCAACCCGCGGGCCGATCTTCTCAGCCTGCTGCGCCAGCCGCCGCGCCGCGTGCTGGATGTGGGCTGCGCTTCCGGCGCCATGGGCGCCGGGCTGAAGCTGAAATTTCCCGCCGTCGAGTTGTGGGGCATTGAGGGAAATGTGCAGGTCGCTCAACTCGCGCAAGCGCATTACCACCGCGTGATACCCGGTTTACTGCAGGACATCGACTTGGCCGCGCACGGTCTGAAAAGCGCCAGCATCGACACCCTGGTGCTGGCCGATGTGCTCGAACACATGCCCAATCCCTGGCGCGCGCTCGACACCCTGCGTCCCTGGCTGAGCGGCGATGCGCAGGTGCTCGTGAGCCTGCCGAACGCGCGCAATCTGTGGCTGATCAACGAACTCGCCGAGGGCCGCTGGACGTATGAACAGTCCGGCATTCTCGACATCACCCATCTGCGCTTTTTCACCCGCGACGAAGGCCAGCGCATGCTGGAGCAAACCGGCTACACGGTCGAGGCGATGGCATACGGCCCGGACAGCCGTTTTTTCCAGACGACGCGGCCTACTGTCTTCCCGGCCAATCTCGAAACTGAAAACCTTGTGGTCAAAAACGTCACCGCAGACGAATATCAGCAACTCACCAGTCTGCAAGTGTTCTATCGCGCGCGGCCGAACCCGGCGCAGAACCGGATATTCATTCCCACCCGCGCGGCTTCCGCTGCGCAACCCGTTCAAGTTCCATCTCCCGTGCTGCACGCGGGTCGACCGCACGGAAACGGGACTGCAGTGCTGCTGCACCTGTACTACCCCGATCTGTGGCCGGAATTCCTTGCTCACCTGAAAACACTGCCCACGCCCTGCGATGTGTATGTCTCCTTGAGCGAAGGCCGCGAGGAACTACTGACCGATATCGTGCGCGATCTGCCTGACGCCATGGTGATGCGCCATCCCAACAAGGGCCGTGACATCGCCCCTCGCCTTGCCTTGCTGCGCCTGGCGCGGGCGCACAACTACGACCAACTGTTGTTTCTCCACGGCAAAAAATCCCCGCACCTCAAGGAAGTCGAAAACATCCACATCCCGTTTTTGCAGCACAAGGACGGCGACCGCTGGCGGCGCGAACTCCTGGCCGCACTGCTCGACGCTTCCGAGCAGACGATTGCCGCATTTGCGCAGCAACCCAAGCTTGGACTCATCGGCCCCCACGGCTTCTGGCTGGGTCTGCGTGGCGATGCCAACTTTCCCCGACTGTCCGCGCAGGCGCAGCGTATGGGCATCACCCCAGACCCGGCACGGCACGGCTATTTCGCCGGATCGATGTTCTGGTGCCGACCCCAGGCGCTCGACCCGCTGCTGGCACTCGATCTGAAAGACGCGGATTTCGAGGACGAAACCGGTCAGACCGACGGCACCCTGGCCCACGTGGTCGAACGCCTGTTTGCCCTCAGCGCCGAAAAAGCCGGGTTCCAGATCGCAGACACTGCCGGAAACTTCCTGGCGTCCCCGCCGAAGCCGATCGTTCCCTGGCTGCCCGAAGGGCGCTGGCTTCCGCAGGAACGGGACTGGGCGCTCCAGACCGTGCACGACTGGAGCCGAAGCGGGGCAACCGCCCCGCGCATCACGCTGGCGTTGCTGCCGCACCCCGTCCACCCCGCGCAGCACACACTGCTAAGCATCGCAGGCCAGTGGTTCGCAGTTCATAACCTGGCCGAACTGCCGTCATCCCTGCTGCCGTCTTCTCCTGCGCAAGATCTGCTGGCAGCGGCCAACCACGCTCTGACGAACAACGACGCCGACTGGCTCGGCCTGATCGACGCGGGCGACCAGCTTGCGCCGGATGCGCTGTTCCGCATCGCGCATGCCGTGCGCGAGCATCCGCAGTGGCAGATCGTCTACACCGACGAAGATCAGATCACCGCCGATGGTCAGCACACCAACCCGCATTGCAAGCCTGACTTCAATCTCGACTATCTGCGCAGCCTGCCCTATGTCGGCGGGCTGCTGTTGATTCGGCGCGATCTGTTCGAGGCGCTCGGCGGCTTCGACCCGCAGGCTGAAGGCGCGGAAGACTACGACCTGATGCTGCGGGCGTGGGAGCATCTGCAGCGCACCGGGGCACGAGAAGCCGCCGTCGGCCATGTGCCCGAGGTGCTCTATCACCGCCTTCAGGGTTCGGGGCATACGCAAAAGTCGGTGCCCGAAATTCTGCAAGCCGGGCACTCGGCGCTGCAGCGCCATTTCGAGCGTCTGGGCATTGCGGCGCAGGTGCAGCCGGGGCCATTTCCGCCCTCGTTCCGCGTGCGCTGGCCGCTGCCCGAAGCGCGGCCGCTGGTGTCCATCCTCATTCCCACGCGCGACCAGTTGCCGCTGCTGCAGCGCTGCGTGGAGTCGGTGATCGAAAAAACCAAGTACCCGGCTTACGAAATTCTCATCATCGACAACGACAGCCAGACGATCGATGCGCGCAACTATCTGGCCGCCATCGAAGCCAAGGAGGCCGAACTCGGCGGCCGCCTGCGCGTGGTGCGCCAGCCCGGCCCGTTCAACTTCTCGGCGATGAACAACGCCGCTGCCCGCGCCGCGCGCGGCGACTATCTGCTGCTGCTCAACAACGACACCGCTGCGCTGCACGACGACTGGCTCGACGAAATGATGGGCCACGCCGTTCGGCCCGATGTGGGCATCGTCGGCGCCAAGCTGCTCTACCCCGATGGCAAGATTCAGCATGCCGGGGTCATTCTCGGTCTGCGCGGCCCGGCGGAGCATCCCTTCATCGGCCGCCCGCCCGAAGACCGCGGCTACTTCGGCCGTGCCCAGCTCACGCAAAATCTCTCGGCCGTGACCGGCGCCTGCCTGCTGGTGCGCAAAAGCGTTTACGAGCAGGTGGGCGGGCTGGACGAACAGGCTTTCAAGGTGTCTTACAACGACATCGATCTGTGTTTGAAAGTGCGCGAGGCGGGCCTGCGCATCGTGTTCACGCCCTACGCGCTGCTGATGCACGAAGGCTCGGCCAGCCAGAAGAGCGGCACCGAGACCCAGCTTGACAACGCCAAGCTCAAACGCTTCGCTGCCGAAAAAGACGCCATGTATGCCAAGTGGCTACCGCAGCTCGCCTTCGACCCCGCCTACAACCGCCACCTTAGCCTTGCGAGCACCGACTTTCTGCTCGACGATCAGCCCTGCCTGAGCTGGGACCCAGATTGGCGGCCCCGTCCGCGGGTGCTGGTGCATTCGGCCGACCGCGAAGGCTGCGGCGAGTACCGCATCATTGCGCCCATGCGCGCGCTCAACCGCGCCGGGCTCACCCAGGGCTGGGAGACCATGCGCCTGTTCGAGCCCGCCGAAATGGAACGCATGCAGCCCGACAGTCTGGTGGTGCAGCGCCAGATGGAGTGGCCGCAGATCGAGGCGCTGGAGCGCCACGCCCGTACCTCCAAGGCGTTTCGCGTGTTCGAGATCGACGACCTCATCACCAATCTGCCGCACAAAAGCGTGCACAAAAGCACCATCCACAAAGACATCGCCAAGCGCTTTCGCAAGGCCGCCGGGCTGTGCAACCGGCTGGTGGTGGCTACCGAACCGCTGGCCAAGGCTTATGCCCATTTCACCGACGAAGTCGTGGTGCAGCCCAATTACCTCGAAGCCGCGCGCTGGGGCCATTTGCAACCGGTGCGTGCCGAGCGCAGCAAGCCCCGCGTGGGTTGGGCCGGGGGCGTGGGCCATACCGGCGATCTCGAACTGATTGCCGATCTGGTGCGCGATACGGCCAGTGAAGTCGATTGGGTGTTTTTCGGCCTGTGCCCTGAAGCGCTCAAACCGCTGGTCAAGGAGTTTCACCCCGGCGTGCCGCTCGATCAATACGCCGCCAAGCTGGCCGCGCTCGATCTCGACCTGGCCGTCGCCCCGCTGGAAGACAACGCCTTCAACGAAGCCAAGAGCCATCTGCGCCTGCTGGAATACGGCATCCTTGGCTACCCGGTCATCTGCTCCGATCTCACGCCGTATCAGGGCGATTTTCCGGTCACCCGCGTGGCCAACCGCTACCGCGACTGGACGCGCGCGCTGCGCGAAGCCGTCTCCGACCGCGCCGCGCTGCGCGCCCAGGGCGACGCGCTACGCGCCAAGGTGCTGGCCGACTGGATGATGGAAGACCATCTCGACACCTGGCTGAAAGCCTGGCTGCGCTGAAGTCACGTCGGACAACGAAGCGAGGCTGTTTTTACGCAACACGGCGGGCCAGCGCTAGGTCAACGCCTTTGGGCCGCTGCTAGCATCAACGCAACGATCGTGACTCCATTTTCCGTTCCCATGAACAGCCCCTTCACCTCGCCAGACACCGACGCGCCCGAAGCACCGGGCGCGGTCATGCAAGCACACATCGCGCGCCAGCCCATCGTCGACCGCAAACAGCAGATCGTCGGCTACGAGTTGTTCGCGCGCGAAAGCGGCACGGCCGAACACGCGCCCACCGAGCACAGTGCCGAGAGCGATAGCGTGCTGCTGTTCAACGCCCTGTCCAACATCGGCGCCGAGAGGCTGTTCGGCGAAAAACTCGCCTTCATCAACTGCGTGGTCGAAGACCTCAAGGCCGAACATCTCGACATCGTTTTCCCGGATCGCATCGTGCTCGAAGTGCCGCGCATCTATGGCGACGACCCCACCGGCATCGCCGAGGTCGCCGCCCAGCTCAAGCCGCTGCGCGAACGCGGGTTTCATCTTGCGGCCGGCCCCTTCGCCGCCGCCTCGCTGTATGCCGCCTGGCTGCCGCTTCTCAGCTACATCAAGGCGGATGTTCAGAGCCTTTCGGCCAACGTGGCCGTGGCCCTGCAGCGCAAGGCCGAAAGCCAACGCAGTGTGCGTCTGGTGGCCGAACGCGTGGAAACGCCCGAGCAGTTCAAGACCTATTTCGACGCCGGTTTTCACTTCTTTCAGGGCTATTACTTCGCCCGGCCGCAGACCATCAGCGCCAAGGTCATCAACCCGGCGCACGCCAATGTGCTGCAACTGATGAATCTGGTCATGCGGCAAGCCGAACTGAACGAGATCGAGCAGGTGCTCAAGCGCGATCCGGCGCTGTCCTTCAAGCTGCTGCGCTACATCAACTCCTCCGGTTTCGGCCTGATGTCGGAAGTCACCTCGTTCCGCCATGCCGCCGCCATTCTGGGTTACAAAAAGCTGTTCCGCTGGCTCGCGCTGCTGCTCGCCACCGTGCCCGGCAATGCCGCCTCTCCGGCCGTGGCGCGCACCGCCATCACCCGCGGCCGCATGATGGAGCTGTTGGCCAAGGGCACGCTCTCCGACGAAGATGCCGACAACGCTTTCGTGGTGGGCATCTTCTCGATGCTCGACGTCATGCTCGGCGTGCCGATGGAAAAGGCCCTGTCCGAAATCACTCTGTCCGAGCCCATCGTCATGGCCTTGAAAGACAACACCGGCATTTTCGGCAGCTACCTGCAGCTCACCCGCGCCGTGGAGCAACGCGATTTCGACAACATCGACTTCCTCGCCATGGCGCTGGGCATTCAGAGCTGGCGCGTCAGTTCCGTTCATCTGGCCGCGCTCGCCTGGGTGGAAGAGCTGGGCATCTGACAAGGCTCTCCATGAAAGAGGTCACCGCCAAGCTGTTCCGCGAGGAATATCAGGTCAACTCCGAGCAGAAAGCCGATCATGTGCTGCACAAAATCATCGAGCGCCACGAGCCACTGGCCGTGCTGCCGCATGATCGGGCCGAGGAATTCAGCTCGGCCCTGCTGGTGGTCAACCGTCCCAAGCACTGGTTGATCATCGATGAACTCACCCCCGACGGCGGCAACCGCCGACTGGAAAATGGCGCGCCGTTTTTCACCATCGGGCGGTATGAAGGCGTGTTCGTCGGCTTTCAGTCCAAGCTGATCAATCGCATCGATTACGAGGGTTATGGCGCGCTGCGCATCGCCTACCCCGATCTCATCTATTACCTGCAGCGACGCAATTTTTTCCGCGTGACCGTCGCACCGGGCGATCTGAGTACGGTGGACCTTCAGCGCCGCGGCGCCAAACCGCTCTACGGCCAATGCCACGACCTGAGCGTCAACGGCATGCGTCTGCTGGTGCCCTCGGCACTCGACTACGCCTTGACCACGGGCGAATACATCCCCATGGTGCGCTTCAGTCTGGAAGATGTGGAGCTGGCGGTCGAGGCAGAGGTGCGTTTTGTCGGGGCTTTGCGAGACACCAAAACCCGGCAGCCCATGCGCCCGCTCGGCATTCAGTTTCTGAACATGGCCCCGGCCTTCGAGCAGCGCCTGCAACAGTACGTGCAGCGGCGCGACCGCGAACTGCTGAGAGACGCTCGGCGCTGAACCGGGCGGCAGCTCGGTGTCGGCCTTGCTGCTACTTGGTTACTGCGGCCTGGCTACTGCGGATTCAGCGCCAGTAATCTCGACATCAGCCCTGGCGGCGCGAGCACTTCGGCCAGGGGCGCGAAAACACCATCGCCCTCCACCTCGGAAGCCTCGACGATGTGCTGTTCGAACTGCCCCAACTGCGCGTCAAACACCAAGGGCGCCTGCCCGTGCGCGCGCAGCGGCTGCCCACTCTGCGTGGGCAGAAGCACCATCACCATGGGCAGGGATTGCGCGTCGATCCGCGCATAGCGCAAACCAAAATGCGCTGCCGGCGCGAGCAAAAAGCTCACCCCCGCATCGTCGATCGACTGCAGCCACAAGAAGGGCAGCTCGGTTTGCACGCCGATGAGCACAAAGCGCTGCAGGGTCTCGAATCCCGGCAGCGGCGAAGACACCGTCCAGATTTGGTGTTGCCCAACGGGAAGCAAGCCAAAGCGCGTGGCCACTTCCATGGCGTTGCTCGGCGCTGTGCCAACTTGCGCAAGCGCACTCGTCGTAACGGATTCTGGCTGGGCTAGGCTCAACTCGACTCTCCATGAGGGGGCAGGTCAACCGGGGCGTCAACCGACCCAGAAACCCAATGCGCCAGTGACAGCCCTTGCGGCGCCACCGCAGCCTGGTTGCCTTGACTGATCTGGGCATAGAGTTCTTCGCGCAGAATGCGCAAGTCAAGCGGGCCCTCAATGCCGAGGCGCACCTTGCCGGGCGCGGACTGCAGCACGACCAGGCGGATGTTGTCCCCGATGCGGATGGCTTCACCGGGGCGGCGCGTCAGAATGAGCATGCATCGAGCCCGGCGGGTCGGTTGTCAGGCGCTGACTTGCAGGCGAACCGGGCCGCTGCCGGGTTGGCCCTGGCCGTGAGCGCCGTAAAGATCGACGCCTTCAGCGTTGCCGCGCAAAATTTGCAAGGCCCCTTCGGTACTGCGCACCAGCGCCGAGATCATGGCGCCGTTGCGCTGATTGGCCTCGGCGATGCTCCGCGCCAGGGTTTGAACCGCGCTCCACAAGGGGGGAGCGGATGTAGCGCCCGCTTCGGTCAGCGCGCCAAACTGCACGATGCGTTCGCGCTCCAGCGCGTCGATCTCGGCCAGCAGGCTGTTTTTACGCTCGGTCAGCGCGGGCAGTTGATCTGTGGCGGCGCGCAGCAGGCAGGCGTGCTCTTCAATCAGCAAGCGGTCGAAAGCCTGCAACTTGTCGAGTTGCAGGCGAAGCAAAGAATCGACCGACTGCGACATGGCGGGTTCAGATCAGTTGGAAGCAGGCTTGGTCGCGCCGATCAGGGCCTGGCTGTCCTGCAATAGACCACTGGCAATGCGCTGCGGATTGACCACGTATTGACCGCTGCGAATGGCGTTTTGCAGTTCGCTGATGCGCGCGTCGCTGGCCGGAGGCGTTGCGCCCTGCGTGCTGGCAAGGTTGAGCATTTGCCCGGCCCCCGAGATGGAGACCTGTTCGGTGGCCGCCGCGCCCGCCGGATTAACCGCCGGATTGGCAACCGAGCCGACAACCGAGCCCGCGCGCCGCGAAGCCGCAGCCGAGCCGCTGGCAGCGGTCGAGGCGCTGGAAAGGGGGGAATTCTGGATGGGAATCATGGTGGCATTCTCTCCTGTTGGAGTGCTCAACGTCACGCTTTTGCCGGACTTTAGGGCAAGTGTGACTTTTTTGGCAATTCCCGCCGAATGCCCCCCTTACCGCCCCTTCATCGCCCCAGTTCGGCGCGCACCAGCAGGTCGAGCTGCCGACGCATGTCTTGCTGCGCACGGGCGAATGCCGACGTCTCCAGCCCCTCGCTCAGGGCGCTGATGAGGCGCTGGTAAGCCAGGTGCAGCGGCCCGCCCTCCAGCCCCTCCACCTCGATGTAATGATGCAACGCGGTGGCGGCGCGCGCCGCGAGCGGCAGCGCGTCGGGCCAGGGCGTCATATAGGCCAGCCGCTGCTCCCACAACAGATGAGCCGCGTAGATGCCCAGGGCCGTGCGAGGATGATCGCGGTTGATCGTCAAATGAAATCCGTGCACCCAGTCCACCACCGCGTCGGCGGGCATGGGGCGAGCCAGCCCGTAGCCCTGCCCGGCGTCGGCCTGCAGAATGATGGCCGCCTCCACCAGCCCGGCCGACTCCAGCCCTTCGACCACGACGGTGCTGCCCAGATCGTGCGCCAGCCGGGTGAGATGCTGGATGAAATCGAGCGCCCGGCGCGGCGCCTTGCCCAGCCCGCCCAGCAGGCCCTGGTCGATCTTCACCTCGTCGAACGGAAAACTGTCGAGCCGCAGCAGCGAGCTGTAGCCTGAGCCGAGATCGTCTTCGGCCAGACGCACGCCGGTGGCACGAAACCGCGCCAAGAGCGCGTCGCGCCGCTCCGAAATGTCGAGATCGCTGCTTTCCAGCAATTCCAGCGTGAGGCGGCGCGGATCGAGCGCATGGCTGCGCAGCAGTTGCTCCACCCGCTCCACATAACGCGGATCGCTCAGCGCCACGGGCGGCATGTTCACCGACACATCGAGGTCGATACCCTGCTGCGCCCAGCGCTGAAGGGCATGCAAGGCCTGCTCCAGGCCCAGACTGAACAAGCGCCACATATCGTGCGCGCCCAGCACGGGCAGAAACTCACCCGGCGCGATCAGCTCGCCGCCATCGCGCCGCTGCAGCCGCGCGAGCGCCTCGAATTTCTCGGGCCGACCCGTCTTGAGGTTGACCACGGGCTGATACCGCATCTGCAGGCCCGAATGATCGAGCAGATCGACATAGAACTGCCGCCGCGCGTAAGGCACCACGCTCGAAGGACTATGCGCATAACGGGCAAACGCCAAGCCCAGCACCTTTTGCAGATGCTCGACGAACACCCGGCGCGTCGAACTGGTGAAAAAACCGGGATAGCTGCTGTAAAGATCCATCAGCGCAATGGGCTGGCCTGAGGCGTCGAGAATGGGAATGGACACGGCGCTGCGCACGCCCAGCTCGTCCGCCACATCCTTCCAGGGCAGGATCGCCGGATCGCAGGCATACGACGCGGTGTATTGCACCTCGCGGCTGCGCCAGGCGCGGCCCGAGACGCCCAAGCCTTCCGCCGCATCGCCGCGCACCGTGGTGAACGCGGCTTCGCCCGAGTCGATGCGGTCGAGGTAGAGCGACTTGAAGCGGCTGCCGAAGGCGTGTTCGAACTGCACCACGCCTGCCGCATCAGGCCGCCCAATCGTGCCCGCCAGCACACCCTCGATGTTTTCCAGCGCGCCGAGCACGGCGCGCAACAGATCGCTGAGGGTGTGCGCCGTGAGAATGGCCGCGTCGATGCGAACCAGCGCCGCGTCGAACTGCCGGACGATGTCTTCGTGCCCCTCGATCTGCCACTGCAACTCATCCTGCAGTCGGGTGATGAAGTAGCGCAGCAAAGCCGCCCGCTCCGACGGATCGACCCACGCCGCAAAGTGCCCGATCAGCAAGCGGGTGTATAGCCCGTAAGCCTCGACCAGCCACGACGCATCGAGCCCGATGAGCGCGTGCACTCGCCCCACATGCCGCGCCACCCGCACCGAAGCTTCGCTGCTGCCGACAAACAGACTGCGCAGATGGCGCTCCTGGTTGCTGCGCAGGCGCGAAAACTCGGCCACCGACAACAACTTGAGCACGCGCGAAAACCGGGTCTGCTTGAGCAGCTCGTCGTAGAACTGCCGGATGAAAGCCTCGACCACCCCATTGAGATCGGGCTGCACTGCCGCGAGCAGCGCACGCAAGGCCGCCTGCTGCTCGGCGGGCGCTGGCGGCTCGGCTGAGATATTCAACTTTTCATACATGGGGCGCCATGCTATTGATCGAAGCCAAGGGCAGGCAAGCGAAACATTTGATCCTGTTGACCTGAAACAAGTCCGCCTCGATTTCCAATGCCGCGCCGCCAAAGCGATTCAAGTTCCCGCCCCGCGTGCCGTTACTTCAAACGCAAGACAAAACCATTACGAGGCCCACCTTGAAATTCCTGGTTGTTGACGACTTTCCCACCATGCGCCGCATCGTGCGCGGCCTGCTGATGCAGACCGGCTATGTGACCGGCAATATCGACGAGGCGGAAAACGGCGAAGAGGCCTGGCGTCGGCTGCAGGCCGGCGGTATCGAGTTCGTCGTCACCGACTGGAATATGCCGGTGATGCAGGGCATCGACCTGCTCAAACACATCCGCGCCAGCGACAACCCCGCCATCCGCAGCCTGCCGGTGCTCATGGTCACGGCCGAAGCCAAGAAAGAAAACATCATCGCCGCCGCGCAGGCGGGGGTGAACGGCTACATCGTCAAGCCCTTCACCGCACAGACGCTCAAAGAAAAGCTCGACGCCATCATGGCGCGCCTCAATGCGGCGGCGGGAGCGGCCCAATGAGTCTCGACCACGCCGCCACCACGCAGACGCCGCAGCCCGCGGCCGCCTCCACCGCGCTGCACAAGCTCACCGAGGCCGACGCCCTGCTGCACGAAGGCGTGCGCCGCATCATGGCCGCCTCCAGCGATCTGCCCGAGGCCAGCCATCCGCTCGAAGAAGCGCTGCGGCTGACCGAAACCCAGGCCATGTCCACACTCGAAGCGGTGGAAAACGGCTTCACCGAAATCGCCGCCATCCGCGCCACGCATGGCGGTTTCATCGACGAGCGCCTCGACCGCCTGGAACAACAGTTCCACATCATTCTCGCCAGCCAGCAGGGGCAGGATCTCGCCGGGCAGCGGTTGAAAAAAACCATCCATCTGCTGCAGGCGGTGGAGCAGCGCATCCGTGCCGCCGTCGAGCAACTCGGCCCGCACCTTCAACCCGCGGCCACTCCCGAGGCGCCGACCCCGGCGGCCGACAGCGCCGCGCCGCTCAACGGAGTTCCCACCTACGCCGGACCCTCCTTTGCCCAGGATGACGTGGACGCCCTGCTGCGCGACCTCGGCATCTGAAACCTTCCGCCCCACCATCATGGACAACGACATCCTGCTGGAATTTCTCGCCGAATCGCGCGAGCTGCTGAGCCAGGCCCAAGACCAGTTGCTGCGGCTGGAATCCCAGCCCGACGACAGCGACGCGCTCAGCGCCATCTTCCGCGCCTTCCACACCCTCAAGGGCGGCGCCGGTTTTCTCGAAGCGCAGAACATGGTGGACTGGTGCCACCATCTCGAAGATCTGTTCGACAAAATGCGCAGCGGCAAACTGCGCGCGACCGCGCCGATGGTCGACGCCATCCTGCGCGCCACCGACGTCATCACCGCCATGCTCGACGACATGGCGCGCGGCGAAAATCCGCCGCCTGGCCCGGCCGCGTTGGGCGCAGACATCCAGGCTTTCGCCCGCGGCGAAACGCCCGCGCTGCCTGAAGTGGCCAAGGATGCAACCAATAAAGCGGCCAAGTCGCCTCCCCCCGCCGAGGTCGTGCGCGAAGGCCTCTGGGTCACGCAGACCGAACGCGACAGCGGCAGCACCGGGCTGTTTGCCGAACGCCGCACCGCCGACGCCGAGCTCACTTCCCCCGCCTCCGAAAACGGCGACTCCATCACCCAAGACGAATTCGAGCGCGTGCTCGACGACCTCTACGGCACAGGCCAGGCGCCGGGCGCGGCACCTGCTGGCGCCGTTGCGGCACCGGCCAGCCGTACCGCCGACGAGATCACCCAGGACGAGTTCGAGCGCGTGCTCGACCAGATTCACGGCGCTGGCCACGCCCCAGGTCAGGCTAGCGCGCCAGCGCCCGAAGTTGCGCAAAAATCCGCGCAAAAAGCCGAGCCCGCCGCACCAGCGGCACGCCCAGCCAACGGCAGCGCCGCCGAAGAAACCTCCATCCGCGTCGATTCCACCCGGCTCGACCAGGCGATGAACCAGGTCGGCGAACTCGTGCTGCTGCGCAACCGACTCAGCGCCGCCGTGGCCCGCATGGCGCAGGAAGACGAAGCCCTGTCCCGGCTGGCGCGCGAAACCGATCTCGCCGTCAACGACCTGCAGAACACCGTCATGCGCCTGCGCATGCAGCCGTGCAAGCGCCTGTTCCAAAGCCTGCCCCGGGTGGTGCGCGACGCCTCGCGCAGCCTGGGTAAAAAAGTGCGGCTGGACATCGAAGGCGAAGACGTGGAAATCGACAAGACCGTGGTCGATGCGCTCTCCGGCCCGCTCATTCACCTGGTGCGCAACGCGCTCGACCACGGCATCGAAGAGCCTGAGGTACGCCGTCAGGCCGGCAAGCCCGAGGAGGCCGTGCTGCGCGTGCTCGCCCGCCATCTGGGCGACAAGGTGCAGATTCAGGTGGGCGACGATGGTCGCGGCATGAACGCACAAAAAATCATGCAGCACGCCATTTCCAAAGGCGTCATCACCGCGCAGGAAGCCGCGCGCCTTTCCGAGCGCGAGATGCTCGAACTCATCTTTCTGCCCGGCTTCTCCACCAAAGAGCAGGTCAGCGAACTCTCCGGCCGCGGCGTCGGCATGGATGTGGTGCGCTCCACCGTCGCCTCGCTGCGCGGCCGCATCGACATCGACACCACGCTGGGCAAGGGCAGCACCCTCACGCTGGAGTTGCCGCTCACCATGGCCGTGCTGCCGGTGCTGTATTTCCGCCTGCGGCGCGAAACCTACGCCCTGCCGGTGGCGGCCATCGAAAACCTGCTCGCCATCGACCCCGAGCAGGTGCACTCCATCTCCGGGCGGCTGATGGTGCAGGTCGATGGCAACCGCGTGGTGCCCTACATCGATCTCGGCCAACTGCTGCAAGACCGCCCGATCGAGCTGCTCAAAGAAAAAAGCGAAGGCATTCTCATCGAGCAGGGGCTGCTGGTGGTTTCCGAGGCCATGGGCACCGAAGACTCGGTGGTCAAACCGCTGGACATCTCCACCAACGACACCCTCTACCAAGGCGCGACCATCTCGGGCAACGGCGAGGTGGTGCTCATTCTCGACGGCGCCGCGCTGGCCCGGGTGCAACGCAAGAGCTGATATGAAACTACCCCTTGACTCACTGCGCTCGTCTCCCCCCGAGGGGGCGCCGGTTCCTTCGGAACGGCCGAGCGGAACCGGCATGGACGACCGCTCCCTTGAAACCCTGCGCCGCGACTTCATCGCCGTGGCCGACGCCACCTACGCCTTTCAGGGCGCTCTGAAAAAACGCCTGCGCGAAATCGACCGCAAAGCGCTCAACGCGCAGGTGCTGGTCAAGCGCCACGGCAAGGAACTCGCCGGCTACGGCGTGGTGGCGCAGGCTTTCCGCGAAGGCGCGCAGGCCATGCAGGCTGCCGCCGAGCAGGTGCAAAAGCTCATCAACCCGTTGATGCTGCACTTCATGGAAACCCTGCGCGATGCGCAGCAGATGGAGAGCCTGCGCAACATTCACAACGCCGCCACCGCGCATTGCCCCTCACTGGCCGAGCGCATGCGCCAGCACGCCGACATGCAGGATCGCCACGCCGCGGGCAGCCGCCGCGCCGGCCTGGCGCTCAACTCGGCGCTCGACCGCTTTCAGTCCGTCATAGCCGAGCTCGACTATGTGGTGGTCAATGGCCGCATCGAAGCGGCGCTGAAAGGTACGGTCAGCGCGCCGCTGGCGCAGGTCTCGCTGGAAATGGATCGGTCTGTGAGCGGCGTGCAGGAATTGCTGCGCACCTATCGCGAACAAATTGAAAGGATCATCGAATGAAATCGCTGCAATTTTTCAGCCAGGGCAACCACCACTGGAACATCATCTACGACCAGGACGAGCGCCGCGTCATCGACTCCAACGTCTACGCCCTCAGCGTGGACGACCAAACCCTCATCCTCGATCCGGGCGGATTCGAGATCTTTCCGCAGGTGTTCAGCGCCCTGGTCGAAGTGGCCCCGCCCGGCTCGCTCAAAGCCGCCTTCGTCAGCCATCAAGACCCCGACATCGCCTCCAGCCTGCCACTGTGGAACGCTTGCAGCCCGACCATCGCCTGGCATGTGCCCAAGCTGTGGAGCGGCTTTATCCGTCACTATGGCGCGCTCGACGCCGATCTGCGCGACATTCCCGATGAAGGCGGCGAAATGACTCTGGGCTCCGCCCGGCTGCAGTTCGTCCCTGCGCATTACCTGCATTCCTCGGCGAACTTCCACGTCTATGACGCCTTCGCCAAAGTGCTGTTCTGTGGCGATGTGGGCGCGGCGCTGCTGCCCGCCGGTCATGCGCCCTTCGTCGATCGCCGCAACATCGAATCACCCGCCGCGTTCGACGAGCACATCAAGTCCGCCGAGTATTTCCATAAACGCTGGATGCCGTCGATGGCCGCCAAGCGCAATTGGTGCGAGCGTGTCTCGAAAATGGAGATCGACTTTCTCGCCCCGCAGCACGGCGCCATTTATACCGGCGAGAACGTCAAGCGCTTCATTGACTGGTTCGACGCGCTCAAGGTCGGCTCGGCCATCGAGTAAGCCCACCCCCCATCTCACCCTAATCTCTCTCGTCACCATCATGGACGCCACCGCCCTCCACTATCTGCAACAAGCTCTGGAACCGCTCGACAGCCTGGAAATGCTGGCCGAGGCCGACGCCGCCATGGAAAACCCCGTGTTGTACATGAACCGCACCGCGCGCGAAACCATGGAGCGGTTTCACACCACTCTCAACGGAGCCCTGCGCGGCGCCGACGTGCGCAACGCTCTGCACCATTCCATTCACCAGTTCCACAAAGACCCGGAACGCATCCGCGCCATCCTGCGGCGTCTGGCCGACGGCAGCCTAGACAAGCATGTGCAGGAGATGGCCGTGGGCAAGGTGATCTTCGCGCTCATTTTCGTTGCGGTGCGCGATCCGCAAGGCCAGGTCATCGCGTTTCACGCCAGTTGGCGCGATGTGTCGCACCTCAAAGACATCAGCGCCGTGAGCGACCGGCTCAAAGAGGTGGTCAGCACCCTCAACAGCGCGGCTGGCGACATCGGCCAGTCCATGACCTCGGTGGATACCGCCATTGGCAATGTGGGCCGCGCCATCAGCGGCAACGGCGCCGCAGTCGCGCACCTGCAAGAACAGGTCAACGCCATCAGCGCCATCGTGCGCAATATCCGCGAAATCTCTTACCAGACCAATCTGCTCGCGCTCAACGCCGCCATCGAGGCCGCCAGAGCCGGCGAACATGGCCGCGGCTTTGCCGTGGTCGCCGACGAAGTGCGCAATCTGGCGCGCCGGGTACAGGTCGCCACCGCCGAGGTGGAGGAAAACACCACCGCCATCGGCCAGCAGGCCCACGACATCGCCACCACCAGCGCCAATTCGGGCAAGGAGCTCGATCTGGTGCAGTCGGTCGTGGTGCGCATGAACAATCAGGTCAGCAATATGCAGACCAGCGCCACGCGCATGATGCTGCAGTCGGCGCAGGAAGATCACAAAGACTTTGTCAATCACATTCTGGCCGAAGCCTCGAAAGACAAACAGGCCCAGCTGCCCACGGAAGTCACCGACCACCACAACTGCCGCCTGGGCAAGTGGTATGACGGCCAGGGCGTGGCGACTTTTGGCGGCCTCTCCGCCTTCCGCGCGCTCGAAGCGCCCCATGCGCAGATTCACGCCACCGCGAAGCAACTGCTCGAAGCCGTGCACGGCGGTCAGCGCGATCAGGTGGCGCGTCTTTCCAGCTCACTCAGCGATCAAGAAGATCTGATCATCGACCGACTGCAAGCGCTCAGCGATGCCATCGAGAGTCAGAGCAAGATCGGCTGAAGCCCTGCCCGACCCGACAACCGGAGACAGTCAGTGGAACCCGACAGCCCCGACATGGCAATCATCGTGGATGCGGACGCATCCTCCCCCCCCCAACCTCCCCCACTGAGTGGAGGAGGAGGCAACCAGACTCCCTCTCCACAGGGTGGGAAGGGTTGGGGTGGGGAGGGTGGCCGTGAGAAAAAACAAACGTCAGTCAACACCGGAGCTCAAGTTCCCCCCGGCGGGCTGCTTGAGCGCGTGCGCGAAGACCGCGAGCGCGTGCTGCAAGCCGTGCTCGATTTGATCAGCGGCCGCGGCGATAGCGCGCTGCGCGACATCGATCTGATCGACGCCGACGATTGGGCGCGCAAGCTCGGCGGCGTGCGGCAGATGTTGCTGCACGGCGTGGACGCGCTGCGCACCACCACGCAGTCGCTCGCGTTCGCCGAAAGCCGCACCGCCGGCTTCGATCACGACATCCACGGCCTGTCGCAGCGGGTGGGCGATATGGCGGCACGGCTGCAAAGCGCCGCACTGCAAACCCACACCGCGCAAACCCAGCTCGACGATCTGCAGAGCGGCGTGGAAGCCACCCATACCTCAGTCGAGCACAGTGAAAAATCCATTTCCACCACGCTTGAAGAAGTGGCCGATGTGTCGCGTTTCATTTCCAACACCGAAGCCAAGCTCACCGGCTTTGTCGATGCCGTGCGCTCAGTCGAGACGCTCACTGCGGGCATCAGCGAAATCGCCTCGCAGACCAATCTGCTGGCGCTCAACGCCGCCATCGAGGCCGCCAGAGCTGGCGAACACGGGCGCGGCTTTGCCGTGGTCGCCGACGAGGTGCGCAATCTGGCGCGCAAGACCGCCCGCATCACCCATGAAATCGAAGACCTCACCCATAACCTGCGCGACCAGTCGTCCGATGTCGGGGTGGATATGGCCCGCTCGGTGCAACGGGTGCAGCGTGTCGGCGCCTTGGTCACCAACACCGGCGAAACGCTGGTCGAGGTCAAGAGCATGCTCGGCAAGGTACGCACCGTCACGACCGAGCAGACCGCTCTGATGCGCCAACTGGTCAGCGACGCCGACCGCCAGCGCCTGGATGCCGAACAGGCCGCCGAGCTGATGCAGGTGCTAGTGCAACGCTTCGAGGCCATGATGACCCTCATCCGCACCTCGCGCGAGCAGCTCAAGACCGGCGTCACCGCAGTGTCGAAGTGGCTTGACCCCGCCGTCACCCTGCGCGTCTCGCTGGCCATGCACTACCAGTGGATCGGCCAGTTGCTCACCGCGGCGCAGAAGCAAGAGAAGATCGACATGGATGTGTCGAACTTCCACGGCTGCTTCTTCGGCAAGTGGTACTACGGCGCGGGGGCCAGCTACTTTGGCAGCGACGCGGGCTTTGTCGGCGTCGATTCCGTCCACCAGGACGTACACCGCACCGGCCAGGCACTGGTCGAAGCCATCCGCACCGACAACACCGCGCGCACCACCGAGCTTGCCACCCGGCTGGAAGCCTTGAGCGACACCATCACCGACCGTCTGGAAGCGCTGATGCGCCAGATTCCCTGATTCATTCATTGCAGCCCACAGGACCCCACCATGAATTCCAACGTCTTGCAAGAAGTCGACGAGCGTTCCAACCTCGCTGGCACCAATAAATTCGAACTGCTGCTGTTTCGCCTTGGCGAAGAGCCGCAATCGTCGCGGCGTGAGCTGTTCGGCATCAATGTGTTCAAGGTGCGCGAGGCGCTGGTGATGCCGCAGGTCACCGTCATGCCCGGTGCGCCCAAACATGTGCTGGGCGTGGCCAATATCCGCGGCCAGATCATCCCCGTCATCGACCTGCCGGCCGTGGTCGGCTGCGTGCCCAAGACCGGGCTGAACATTCTGGTCGTCACCGAGTACGAGCGCTCGGTGCAGGGCTTCGCGGTGGAAGAGGTTGAAGAAATCGTGCGGCTGGAATGGAGCAAGGTGCTGTCGGCCGAGGCCAACGCCGTAGGCGGCATGGTCACCAGCATCGCCCGCCTGGAAGACGATCAGACCACCCGGCTGGCGCTGGTGCTCGACGTGGAAAAGGTGCTGCGCGATGTGCTGCCCTCACGCGTGCATGAGGTGAAAGACACCCACAATATGGGCCCGGCGTTGGGGCTGAAGCCCGGCGCGGTCATTCTCACGGCCGACGACTCCTATGTGGCCCGTGCGCAGATCGAGAAGGCCTTGCAGGCACTGCACGCGCCGTTCGTCAGCACCAAAACCGGCAAGGAAGCCTGGGAGCGCCTGCAAACCCTGGCGAACGAGGCGCGCGCCGAGGGCAAGCGCGTTGAAGACAAGGTGCAACTCGTGCTCACCGACCTGGAAATGCCCGAGATGGACGGCTTCACCCTCACCCGCCACATCAAGCAGGACGAGCGCTTCAAGAACATTCCGGTGGTCATCCACTCCTCGCTGTCGGGCTCGGCCAATGAGGACCATGCCCGCAGCGTGGGCGCCGATGCCTATGTGGCGAAGTTCGTCGCCGACGAATTGGCGCAGACCATTCGCAAGGCGATTGCTGCACACGCCTGAACGCTCCCGTTTTTTCATTCAAGCGGTTTAACAAAGCGAATCGACCGATGGATACCACGCCCTCAGCACCCCCAGCAGAAGCCAGTAGCAACACCCCGGCGGAATTTCTGCAGCACTTGCTCGCCCAGCGTCCGGTCGACCTGCGGCAAACGGCGCCCCAAGGGTGCGGCGCGGGCCTGGATGAATTCCTCGCCCTGGTCACGCATCTAGTCGATACCACCACGCATAACGCCACCGGGGTGGCCTACGGCATTGCGCGCATCAGCTTCGAGGCGCGCACTGCCACGCAGGACGCGCAAAGGCATGCGAAGGAGCAGACCGAACGTATCGGCGCCATGGGCGAAAGCCTGGAAACCTTCATCCGCGGCATCGTCGGGGTGCAGGGCCAAACCGAGGCGTTGCGGGCCGATTCGCAAAGCATCACTCTGCTCAGCACGCGCGGCGCGCGCGAGGCGCATGAGGCCAATGCGGTGTTCGAGCAACTGGCGCAGACCACGAGCCGGAACCAGACCGAAATTCAGGCGCTCGGCAAAGGCTTTGCGCAAGTCACCGCGGTCACGCAGGTCATCAAGGACATCGCGCAGAAAACCAGCCTGCTGGCGCTCAACGCCAATATCGAAGCCGCCCGCGTGGGCGAGGCCGGGCGCGGCTTTGCCGTGGTGGCCGAAGAAATCCGCAAGCTGGCGATGAACACGCAGCAATCGGTGCAGAGCATCGCCACCTTCGCCGCCGAAGTCAGCCGCAGCCTGCAAGTGGTCACGCAATCGACCCAGCAGTTCGCCGCGCAGATGGACAACGGCAAAGCGCTGGCCACAGCCATGTCGGCCAATTTCCAGGACATCGCCCGCAACATCGAGGCGATGAATTCCGGCGTGAACAAGGTTTACACCCAACTCGGTCACGAGGTGGACGCCGTGCGCACCATTAGCGGCCAGTTCGCCGCACTGTCCAGCACGGTACAGGCCAGCGCCAACCAGACCATTGCCACCAGTGAGCGCATCGCCGACGAAGTGCAGCAGTCGCTCAACGCCAGCCAGACCTTGTTCGAAGCGGCCACGCAATTCGTCACCGCCTCGAAAACCAGCCAGGTGATGCGCGACCTCGACGCCGTTTGCAAAGAGATCGAGACCGCACTCGCTCAGGCGCTGGCCAGCGGCGCGCTCACCGAGCAGGCGCTGTGGGACGAACAGTACGAGCCGGTGCCCGGAACCAAGCCGCAGAAATTCCGCACCCGCTTCACCGAGTTCATCAAAAGCCGCATCCAGCCCATCGAGGACGCCTGGCTGGGCAAGAGCGAGCAATACCGCTTTGCGCTGCTGGTGGACCGCAACGGCTACGCCGCGGCGCACAACAGCGTGTTCGATCGCCCGCTGACCGGCGACTACGCCACCGATCTGGCGGGTAACCGCTCCATGCGACTGTTCAACGACCCGGTGGGTCTGGCCGCCGCGCAAAACACCAACCCCTATCTGCTGCAGGTCTATGCCCGCGATACCGGCGAGATCATGCAGGAGCTATCGCGCCCGGTGAGCGTGGGCGGCCGTCATTGGGGCGCCGTGCGGCTGGCGTTCATTTGAAGTCTGTCGTCTGACCTCTCCTGCGCTTTGTCATTTTTTACACCGTTGCCGATCATTCCGCAGACAGTCTGGATGATGCCTGCCCGCAAGGTGTTGTAATGCCGGGCTGTATTTTTCGATTCATGGCATGCCTCACAACACCCGTTTCCAGACCGACCGCCGCCGCATCCTGATTGCGGTGCTCATCGCCAATTTATTGCTGGCTGCGGCCGTTGGCGTGGTGCTCTGGGTCAGCTGGGATCGCAACCGCAACGGCATCGAGCAGATTCTGCAAAGCGAGGCCGCGTTCTGGGCCGACGCGATGAATCAGCGCTACGACCAGCTTCAGACCACTTGCACCGTGGCGCAGCGGCAGCTTCACGACAACCCCGATCTGCTGCAGCAGCCGGGGCCGTGGCTGAGCGAAATGAACGCGCTGATGCCTTTCATCGACGGCGTTTCCCTGGTCGCGCCGACCGGCGATGTGCTGGCGCTTGCACCGAGTCGCGCAATCCCGCCGCAGGCGCGTGCGGCCATCTCCGCGTCGCCGGGTTTTCAGCAGACCCTGTCCACGCCGGGGCGGATTCGCATCGGGCTGCCGCAGCCCGATCCGCTGGCGCCAGAGCAGCGCATCACCCCGGCCCGCTGCGCGCTGACCTTGCACAAAGGTGCGCCTCGTCCCGAGGTCATGCTGATTTTCGACGTGGGCCTGCAGCGAGCGCTGCAAAATCTGCAGCACACTTTGTCGAGTTTCAACGGCAAGGGCCGCTGGGTGCCGGCGGTGGGCCTGTTGCGCAGTGACGGCTATTTGCTCGCGCGGCTGCCTGCGCCGCTGCCGCAAATCCAGCCCTCGCTCAAGAATGCACCCGCGCGCGGGATACTCGCACGCGAAATTGCCGCGCATCCCGAGCAAACGCATGGGGTTTTCCTCGGGCCGGTGCAGGCGGCGGGCGGCGCTGAGCTCCTGGGCGCCTGGCAACGCCTGGGCGCGCATTCGGTCGTCGCCTTCACCAGCCTGCCGGCCAGCGCGCTCACCGCGCTGTGGTGGCGTCAGACCTGGCCGATGCTGACGGGCTGGGCGCTGTTGCTGCTGATGCAACTGCTCGGCGGCTTGCTGATCAACCGCAGTCTGGAGCGCCAGCACCGGCTGGCGCAGATCAATGCCGCACTGGCGCAGGCCAGCCAGGTCGTGGCCGAAGCCCCGGATGAGGCCACGCTGTTCCAGCGCATTTGCGACATCAGCGCCGACGCCGGGGGCATGCAACTGGTCTGGATCGGTCAGCCCGATGTCGGCGGGCAGGCCAAGGTGCTCGCTGCCGCTGGAAAGACCGCCTATCTCGACGGAATGCCGCTGTCCATCCATGCCGATCAGATCAGCGGCCAGGGGCCGTTTGGCAAGGTTTGGCGCGACGCTGCGCCCCTTTATGTGCAAGGCAAAGACTCCGCCCAACTGTTGCTGCCCTGGGCGGGGCGCATGAAGCAGTTCGGTCTGCGCACCATGGCCGCCTTGCCGGTGATGCGGCAGGACCGGCTCTACGCGGTGTTCAGCATTTACCGCGACAGCCGCGCGCGCATCACCCGAGACCAACGCAATCTGCTCGAAGAACTCGCGCGCAGCCTGGGCCGCGGACTCGATCGTCTGCAACTGGCCGAGGCCGAACGCAAAGAGCGCGAAAGCCGCCAGCGCCAGCAGGAACTGGTGCGCGGAGTGATGGCGCAGATCGACATTCTGATCAGCGCGCGCAACGACGCCGAAGTGCTGGAGAGCGCCTGCACCCGCCTGCTCGAAACCGGCTTGTTCGCCGCCGTATGGGTCGCCCAGCCCGATGTGCACGAGCGCGTGCACCCGCTCGCTGCCGGGGGAAATGCGCTGGACACGCTGTCCGCCCAATCGCCGCCGCTCTTGGTCAGCTCCACCCAAACCCACGCCCTGGCCCGCGCCTGGCACACCTCGGAAGAAGCGCAAGAAACCGACCCGCACTCGCCCCTGCTGCAACCCTGGGCCGAGTACGCCCTGCCGGGCTGGCAACCGCTTGCCCTGGCCTTGCCGCTACGCCGCAACGGCGGGCGCTGGGCGGCGCTGGTGCTGGTGCTGTTCAACGTCGACGATCTGGACGAAGGCCTGCACGGCCTGTTGCGCCGGGTGGGCAAGCTGATCGAGCAGGCGCTGGGCGAAATCGACCTCAAGGCCGATCTGGAAGCCGAGCAGGCGCAGCAACGCCACCTCGCCCGCCACGACGCCCTGACCGGCCTGCCCAACCGCCTTGCCCTCGAACACCACCTGCCGCTGGCCATGGCCCGGGCCCGCCGCCACAAAAATCTGCTGGTCGTGGGCGTGATGGATCTCGATGATTTCAAGCCGGTCAACGACACCCACGGCCACGCCGCGGGCGACCAGCTTCTGCGTCAACTGGGCGAGCGCCTCAGGGCCGCCGTGCGCGAAACCGATCTGGTCGCGCGGCTGGGCGGCGACGAGTTCGTGCTGGTGCTCGAAGGCGTGGCGCTGGCCAGCGATCTGCCCAACGTGCTCGATCGCATTCACGGCGCCGTCGAAACGCCGTTCGACCTCGGCGACGGCGTGCTGGCCAAGGTGGGCATGAGCCTGGGCGTGACGCTTTACCCGGCCGACGAGGCGCAGGCCGAGGTGCTGCTGCGCCACGCCGATGCCGCGCTTTACGCCAGCAAGGCGCACAAGGCCGACCGCACCCGTTGGTGGCAGGTCTGGGGCGATGGCCTGGAGCAGGCCGCCGACAAACCCGCCGACTTGCCCATTCATGTCGACCCCTACGGCGAAACCGCCCACCGCCTGCTCGGCCTGATTGGCGACCTGCTGGAGCGCAACGCCAAAACCTTCGTCGAGCGCTTCTATTCCACCCTGGGCCAGGACCCGGAATCGGCCGCGCTGCTCGCCGCCCTCTCCGCGGAGGAGGCCGCCCATTTGCGCAGCCGGCAGCATGCCCGCTTGCTGCAAATCCTGCACCCCGACCTGTCGGCCGAAACCCATCAGGAACAAGCGCGGCACACCGGCGCGATTCACGCGCTGGTGGGAGTCAGCACCGGGGCGCTGGTCAACAGTTTTGGCTGGTATCTGCAAAGCCTGCACGACTTGCTGGGCGAAGCCCCGGTGCGCAGCGCTGATCGCGCCGTGCTGGCTCAGGTCACCACCGCGCGCCTGCAGCGCGAGCTGCAATGGCAGAGCGATGGGGCGCAGGCGCAGCGCGAGCAATATCAGCAGATGCTGTTCGGGCTGGAGCAGATGCAGCCCGAACTGACCCAATGGGCCGATCTGGCCCGCACCGTGCTCGAATCAGTCACCGCCCTGCCGGGCATGGCAGCCACGGTGATCTACAAGCCCGACGCGCAGGGGCACTTCATCCCCGAGTTCACCGCGGGGGCGTTTGACGAATACTGGCAGGCGCTCGATGCGGTGGCCATGGCCAATCTCGACATCGACCCGCAAAGCCCCTTCGGCCTCACCCCGCACCCGCGCTGCTGGCGCAGCGAGCAGATCGAGACCAACGCCAGCTACGTTACCGATCCGCGCATGGCGCCCTGGCGTGCGGTGGCGCACAGCGTCGGCGTGCGCAGTTCGGCCGCGGTGCCGGTGAAAGACAGCCGCGGTCGCATGCTCGCCGTCATGGGGCTGTACGGACGTTACCCCGGCCAGTTCGAAACGCAGAGCATGCACAGCTTCCTGCGCGGCATCGAACAACTCTTCGAACGCGGGCTTTACGGCCTGATGACCCGGCGCGAATCCGCCCCCATGCCCCTGCAGGACCGCCGCGCTTGGCGCCACCGCCTGTTCAGCGGCGGTCTGGAAATGCACTATCAGCCCCTGGTCGATCTGCACACGGGTGAGCCCACCGCCATGGAAGCGCTGGCCCGGTTGCGGCTCGAAGACGGGCGGCTGATCGGCCCCGGCCAGTTCCTGCCCTCGTTTGGCGCCTCCGAGCTCACCCGCCTGTTCACCCTCGGGCTGGAGCAGGCGCTGAACCAGCTAGCCCAATGGGACGGCGCGGGTCAGCGCCTCGATCTTTCCATCAACCTGCCGCTCGAAGTCTTGCTCATGCCCGAATGCGCCCGCTGGGTGGCCGACGCGCTGCGTGCCCGGCACATCGCGCCTGATCGGCTACGGCTGGAAATTCTGGAAGACGCCGACTTCCAGAACGACGCCGAGCGCGACCGCGCGGTGCGCAGCCTGGCCGCCACCGGCGCGCGGCTGGTGATGGACGATCTGGGCAGCGGCTACAGCAGTCTGCTGCGGCTGCGCACCCTACCGTTCCACACGGTGAAAATCGACCAGGGCCTGGTGCGGCAGATTCCCTCCGAAGCGCAAACCGAGGCAGACGGCATGATCGGCTTCATCGGCGCCCTGGTCCACATGACCCAGGCGCTCGGCCTGAAAGTGGTGGTCGAAGGCCTGGAAACCCCGGCGTTGGTGGAGGTGGCCGCGGTATTGGGCGCTGATTATGGTCAAGGCTACGCTCTGGCACGGCCGATGGCAGCGGCCGACGTGCCCGCCTGGCTGCAAACCTTCCGCTGGCTCACCCAGGCCTCGTCACCCCAAACCCGCCTGGGCCAGCGCGCGCAGCAATGGGTGCGGGAAAATGCGGAACGCAACCGGGCCGACTAAAGTCGGCCCGCCAGAATGGCCGCTTGAAAAAATCGCCCAAAGCCGTCGAAAATCCGTCTTAATTTGTACGGCACATTGCCGTATTATTGAGCTGGAGGACAAATTCATGCCCGCTGCAATTTCTACTGCCCGTCTCGAAGCCCGAATCAGCACCGATCTGCATGCGATGCTCAAGCGCGCCGCCGAGCTTCAGGGGCGCACCATGACCGATTTCGTGGTGTCCGCCGTGCAGGACGCCGCGCAGCGCGCCATCGAGCAGGCCGAAGTCATCCGTCTGTCGCTGGCCGATCAGGAGTGTTTCGCGCAAGCGCTGCTGTCGCCACCCAAACCAGCCCCCGCTTTGGAGCGCGCTTTTAGCCGCCGCAGCAAGCTCTTGCGCGCTGAATGAGCGGCGCCCCGTTCCAGCTTGCGCCGCTCGATGCCGGGCATGATCGCGTCGCCTTCAATAGTGATTCGGAGCCGCTGAACCGCTACCTGCGCGAACAAGTCACCCAGGATATTCGTCGCCGCATCGCTGCCTGTTTCGTGGCGCTGGCTGACGGGCAGCGCATCGCGGGCTACTACACCTTGGCCTCGGCAAGCCTGCTGCTGGCCGATCTTCCGGCCCCGGCGGCCACCCAAAGTGCTCCACTTATGGCCACCCAAACTGCTCCACCCTGGCCGCGGTGATCTGACGCATTGAGCAAGGTGCGTCGGGTGCT
>NZ_MEGQ01000030.1:0-43258 GCF_001725585.1 Thiomonas sp. SCN 64-16
AGTTGCAGCGCGCTGGCTGTGCCCAGCGCGTATTGCTGCTCCACCAGTTGCAGCGAAGTTTGCGCCGAGGCAACGGCTGCGCTCTGTGCCTGCAAGGCCTGGGCGTCGTGTTCCAGCGAGCGCAGCACATCAGCCACCTGCCGCAAGCCTTGCAGCACAGTTTCGCGGTAGTTGGCGGCCGCGGCATCAAAGCCGGCCTCTGCAGCGCGTGCCTCGGCCTTCAGCCCGGGTTTGAACAAAGGCTGGGCCAACTGCCCGGCCACTCCCCAGATCAATGAACCACTGCCGAACAGACTGGCCGCGGTCAGCGCCTGGCTGCCCAGGTTCGCACTCAGAGTGAGCTGCGGGTATTGTTTGGACACCGTCACGCCGATCTGCGCGCTGGCGGCGTGCAGCAAGGCTTCGGCCGCGAGGATGTCGGGCCGCTGACGCACTAGCTCAGACGGCAAACTCAGCGGCAAATCGGCGGGCAGGTTGAAGTCGTCCAAGGTGAAACGCGGATTCTTCGCCGTGCCGGGTTCTTGCCCGCTGAGCACGGCCAGCAGATGGGCCGCCTGGTCAGCGCTGTTGCGCAGCGGGGCGATGCTGGCGCGGGTTTGTTCCATCTGGGTTTGCAGCGTGGCGATGTCCGAGGCCGTGGCCACGCCGAGACGTTCGCGCGCGCGGGTGATTTCAAGCTGCTCCTGCTGCGCTGCCAGAATTTGCTGCAGTGCGTCGATCTGAGCGGCCAGCAGTGCCTGCTTCACGGCCGTGGCGACCACGGCTCCAGCCAGACTGAGTTGCGCAGAATCGAGCTGGTAACGCCGCCATTCGGTCTGTGCCGCCAGTGCTTCGAGTGCGCGACGGTTGCCGCCGGAAAGATCAAAGGCGTAGCTCACGCCAACCCCCGCGCTGTACAAGTCGTAGCGCCGCTCCCCGCCGGGTAGTCCCATGGCCGCGCTGTTGTTTTGCAAGGTCTGCGCGCCGAGCGTGGCGCTGACCTGTGGATAAAGGGTGGAGCCGCTTTGCGCGGCATAGGTTTCGCGCGCCTGTCGCAGCGTGGACTGCGCCGCGGCGATGGTCGGGCTGTGCTGCAGAGACTGCACGACCAGGGCGTCGAGCTTGGGTGAAGCAAATGCCTTCCACCACATTGCGGCCACGGTTTGACCCGCGATGAACTGCTGCGCGCCACCCAGTTCGCCGGGCGTCGAAGCCGTGCGGGCGGGCGGCTTACCGGTGTTGTACGACATGGCCTGTGGAACGGGCGGCGTTTTGAAATCCGGCCCAGCGGCGCAACCGACGAGCCCTAAGGCCAGGGCAAGGATAGAGAGTTTCCGCGTCGGCGCATGACCTGATCCCACGGCATGGACGAAGGCATCATGCGTTGTTTTAGCGTTGGCCATAAAAGTGCTCCTGGAACGATTTGCGAAAGGTCTGATGACAAGCCAGACAGCTTTGCTGGACCGAGGCAAATTGGGTGATGACCGCTGGGCCGTCGCCCCGCGTTGCGGCCTCGCCCATGGCTGCGGCCGCTTCATGAACCTGTTCGTCGAGGCCTCGGAACTTTCCGGCATCCTTGCCGAGCCAGGCCATGATGCGCAGTCTTTCCGCCACCGGTGGCTCGGGGTGATGGGCGATGATGGGCGCGAGGCGTGCCACCAGGGCCCAGTCTTCTCGGGAAATCGCTCCCGTGACGGCTTGCATGTCGCGTTCGAGTTTTTCCATCACGTTCTGTAAAGCCATAGGTTTCGCGGGCTCGGCGGCTTGCGCATGAAAAGTGGCGCCGAAGGCGAGCACGGCCGCGGCCAAAGTGATGGCGCGGAAGCGTTTGGGATTGTTCATTGCGTAGTCCTTTTTTGTTTCATTGAGCCAAATCCAAGGCGGACATCGTCAGGATCATTCAAAACTCCATGCTCAGCGCGACCGAGCCGAAGGCATGGCGACCGGCTTGTTCCGCGAACTCGCGCGTGCGCCAGACGCGCATCAGCGCCAGCCGGATGCCGTGCCCGGCGAGCAGCCATTGGCTGCTGATGCCGACCGCTGCTTGGGCCACCCAGGGACGGCGCGTCACGCTGTGGCTGGAGCGAAGGAGATTGCCGTCAAGGGAAAAGTCATAGGCAACGGCCTTGGCCTCCACCATGCCGAAGAAATGCACGCCGGGACGCGGCCGACTGGCGACCGCCATGACGCTGTTGGGCACGCCATGAAGGGAGGAGGCCGATGGCGGGCGGTTCTCGGCGCCGGAGCGGATGGGATAGCTGCCGAAATCGTTCGGCAAGTTCCAGCCGATGCGGCCTTCGACGCCCAATGTGGCCGAGGTTTCGATATTGCCCAGGCGCAAACCCATGGAACGAATGACATCAGCGGAAAGACCGGGAATGATGGCGCCCGCGCCACGATAGGTCTTGTACTTGCGATCCATGGCGAGCTGAAGCGCCGGCTCGTTTTTCAACTGGTTGTCCCAGCCCTGGAACCTGGGCGAGCCGATCGCGTCATGGACCAGGTTCTGCGATTGTTCCGCCAGCGACCACGGGCCGATCACACCGAGTGTGATCTCGCGCGTATCGAGGATTTCGCGATTCGACTCGGGTTCGTGTTTTCGCTGGTTCCACGCCAGGCCCAGGTAGAGCAATCCGGCATAGGGCCGGTCATTGGCGATCAAGTCCGTCCGGGTGGAGTCCTCCGGCGTGAACATGGACTGGCCAAATCTGACCACCACGTTGTGTGTCTGTGCAGAACCATCCGCATCGGCCCAGAATGCGGGGTTCATGAAGCGGATGAGCTGCGCCTGCAGCCGGATCGGCGCCGGCAGGCACTCGGGCCGTAGTCGGCCGGGGATGTCGTGCGAAACCAGAGTGAATGCCACGCCATTCGTGTAGTTCCGGTCGGTGCCGACAAACAGATCGTTTTCCAGCCTGGCCGTGCCGCCACGAAGTCTGAATCTCTGTTCAGCCGTGCATTCTCCGGCATCAGCAGCGCCTTCATTGACGGTTTGCGCCAGGGTCGGCGCGGGGAGGAGAACCCATGCCGCCAGCGCCAGTAGGGTTTGTCCCAAGCGATGTCGGGCGAGCGCGCGCGCGCAGGGCAGACAAGGCGTGCACTTGTTCATCCCTGCGCCTCCTCGGGGCCCGGCGGCATACCGTGATAGAAGGTCTCCAGGACGGTGACGATGTCTTCCGCAGAATCCACGCGCGTGAACAACCCCCGGTCTTCTGCGCTGATGAAGCCCTCGTCCACGAGGTAATCAAAGTCGACGGCTCGACGCCAGAATTCGCTGCCGACCAGCACGATCGGGATGCGCGCCATCTTGCCGGTCTGCACCAGGGTGAGCACCTCGAACAATTCGTCGAGCGTGCCGTAGCCGCCTGGGAAGGCGACCAGCGCCCGCGCACGCAGCAGAAAGTGCATCTTGCGCAGGGCGAAATAGCGAAAGCGGAAGGCAAGCTCTGGGCTGATGTAGGGGTTGGGTTGCTGTTCGTGCGGCAGAGTGATGTTCAGACCAATGGAGTGCGCGCCCGCCTCGAACGCCCCCCGGTTTGCCGCTTCCATGATGCCAGGCCCCCCGCCAGTGACGACGACGAAGTCGCGGCGCCCTTCCTGCTGGAAGTGGGCCGAGACCAAATGCGCAAAACGTCGCGCCTCTTCGTAGTAGCGCGCGTGCGCCAATTGGCGCCGCACCGAGGCCAGTTCTGACACCTGCTGCGAATGGGGCGGACGGGGCGCCGCGTGCTGCTCCAGATCCGCCAGCTCCGCTTGCGCTTGCTCGCGCGAAACCACGCGTGCGCTGCCGAAAACGACGATAGTGGAGGTAATGCGCTGCCTGCGCAGTTCGCGTTCGGGCTTGAGCAATTCCAGTTGCAGACGCAGCGGGCGCAGGTCATCCTCGGCAAGAAATGCGACATCCTCGTGTGCCAGCTGGTACGTCGGCCCGCGCATGATCGCCTCACGCAGTGTCTTGCGCTGATCAGCGTCGGTTTGGTCAGGGACTGTCATGTCCGCCCCCTCCGGTACTGTCATCCCATTGCACCCACATGCCTGGCTCAGGCACCGTCACGTCCCAACCCCGTTGGTCGCGGAGCCGCTCGGCGAATGCCAGCGCTGCGGCCTCTTCGCCATGCACCACGAAGGTTCGGGCGGGCGGCTTGTGAAAGTGGGCCGACCAACCCAGCAATGCGGGCTGGTCGGCATGTGCCGACAGACCGCCGACAGTGTGGATCGCCGCGCGCACCGGAATGTCTTCGCCGAAGATGCGCACCTGTTTTGCGCCATCGACCAGGCGCCGACCGAGGGTGCCCTGGGCCTGGAATCCGGTGATCACCACGCTGCATTCGCGCCGGGGTAGATTGTGACGCAGGTGATGCTTGATGCGCCCGGCATTGCACATGCCGCTGGCGGAAATGATGATGGCGCCGGAGCGGATCTGGTTCAAGGCCATGGATTCGTCCACGCTTGCGGTGAAATGGAGATCGAGCGGGGCCTTGCTACGGGCGTGCCAGCCTGCGAGGTCTTGCGCTTCATCGTCGAACAGTTCCATGTATTGCCGGGTAATGCGCGTGGCTTCGGCGGCCATGGGCGAATCGACGAAAACCCTCAGATCGTGCAGGCGGCCTTCGCGGCTGAGGCGGTAAAGGTGGTACAGGATTTCCTGGGTACGGCCGACCGCGAACGCCGGCACGATCACATTGCCTCGTTGCAGGGTGCGCTCGACGATCTCGATCAGTTCGCTCTCGCTTGCTGCCATGTCCTTGTGCGCGCGGTCGCCATAGGTGGATTCGATGATCAGGATGTCCGCGTCATCGATGGGTGTCGGATCGCGCAGAATCGGGCGTCCCGGCTGGCCAAGGTCGCCGCTGAACACGAGCTTGGTCGTCTGCGCGGCTTCGCTGACCCAGACCTCGATGATGGCCGATCCGAGGATGTGCCCCGCGTCGCGGAAGCGGCAACGCACCCCGGCATGCGGCGCCAGTTCTTGGTCATAGGCGAGGGGCCGCACCTGGCGCAGGCAGTCCTGGGCATCTTCCATCGTGTACAGAGGGGGCAGCAGCGCGATCTTGTCTTGTGCCGACCTAGCGTAACGTCGAGCCCGCTCGACGTCGCTTTCCTGGATGTGCGCGCTGTCGGGCAGCATCACCTGGAGCAGATCGGCGGTTGCGGAGGTCATGTAGATCGGCCCCTCGAAGCCCGCGCGGGTGAGCTTGGGCAGCAGGCCGCTGTGGTCGATGTGCGCATGCGTCAGCAGCACGAAGTCGATTGATTTCGGGTCGAAGTCAAACGGATTGTGGTTGCGCGCAAGCGCGTCGCGTCCGCCCTGCACCATGCCGCAATCCACCAGGAATCGGGTGTCCGCGGTCTCGATCAGAAAGCAAGAGCCGGTGACTTCGCGTGCGGCGCCGAGAAAAGCGAGGTTCATCGCGGCATCACTTCTGCTTGCGCATCGGACAGGTGCTCAGCCCCAGCAGACGATAGCCCGGACAGCGGCCTGCCAGCCCGGTGAACAGGGGCATGATGCCGATCAGGCCCAGCCAGCGCCAGGGCGAGTCCAGCCACAGCGGCAAGCTCAACAGCACCAGGCCGATGGCCACACGGATGATGCGATCGACACTTCCAATGTTGATTGTCATGACAATTTCTCCAGGTTTACGGGTGGGGATCGCCCGCCTCGGGCGAGGCGGCATGAAACTCGACATAAAAGCGCACCGGGCCGATAGGGGCCACTTCATGCGGTACGGTCGGCTCGACGATGCCGGGTTTGTCGGGCGTGAGCAGATGTCGTTCGGGCACGGTTGCGAGAATGCGGTATTCCAGCAAGCCCTGGGTGACGTGGATCACGCCCCAGACGCCGGGTTTGGTGGTGTGTTCCTTGAGCAGGCCCTTGGGTATCGTGGATTCGGTGAACTCGGGCGTGCGGCGGTAGGGGCGCACATCTGCGGGCAGGCTTTTCAACATGGGGGGACTCCTTCCTATGCGGTTCAGTCGAAACCCCGTCCTTCACCGGCTTCCTCGTGGGTCACGCCGTCGCGGATGTGATAGATGCGCTTGAAGGTGGGGATGATCTTTTCGTCGTGGGTGACGACGATGATGGCGGTCTGGTAGCGCTTGGCCATGTCGCCCAGGATGCGGATCACCGCCAGCGCGCGCACGCTGTCGAGCGGCGCAGTGGGCTCATCGGCGAGGATCACCGGCGGACGGTTGACCAGGCCGCGGGCGATGGCCACGCGCTGCTGCTCGCCGCCGGAGAGCTGCGAGGGCATGGCCTTGGCACGGTGCTGCACGTCGAGCGCGGTGAGCAGTTCCAGCGCACGCTGGCGCGCTTCGCCGTTGGGTTCGCCAGCGAGCATGGGCAGCAGCGCGACGTTGTCGGTGACGTCGAGGAAAGGAATGAGATACGGCGCCTGGAACACGAAGCCGATCTTGTCGCGGCGCAGGGCGCGCAGGTCGCGAATCTTCCAGCCGTCGTCGTAGATCACCTCGTTGCCCAGGGTCATGCGCCCGGCGGTCGGCTCGATCACCGCGCCCAGACACTTCAGCAGGGTGCTCTTGCCCGAGCCCGAGGGGCCGACCAGCCCGACCACTTCACCCGGCGCGACCTGCATGGTCACACCCTTGAGCGCGTCCACCGCGGTGTCGCCGCTGCCGTAGCGCTTTTTCAGTCCTTCGATGCGGATGCCTCTGCCTGTCATGGTCAACCTCCGATCGCTTCGGCCGGGTCGACCTTGAGCGCCATGCGGATGGCCACCACGCTGGCCAGGGCGCAAATCACCATTACCGCGAAGAACCCGGCGATGGAGTCGCCTGGCATGAGCAGCACGAACTTGGGAAACAGCGGCGCGGCGAAGGTGGCGGTGATCTTGCCCACGGCGAAGCCGATCAGGCCCAGCGCCAGCGCCTGCTGCATGATCATCGCGGCGATGGTGCGGTTGCGCGTGCCGATGAGCTTGAGCACGGCGATTTCGCGGATCTTGTCCATGGTCAGGGTGTAGATGATGAAGGCGACGATGGCGGCGCTGACGATGGCCAGGATGACCATGAACATGCCGATCTGCTTGGCCGCCGTGGCGATGAGCTTGTTGACCAGAATGTCTTGCATCTGCGCGCGGGTGAACACGGTCAGGCGTTTCCAGCGCCGGATGGGCGCGGCCACTTCGTCGGCGGTATAGCCGGGCTTGATGCGCACCAGCACGGCATTGACATAGTTATTGGTGCTCTGCGAGGCGATCACGGCATCGAGCAGGCCGGGCACACCGGGGCGGTTGAACGCCGGGTTCTCGGTGGTACGGCGGCGCTGCTGCAGGATGGCCTCGTTGTCCTTCAGGAACTGCGCCTGCTGCGCGTCCTTGAGCGGAATGAACACCATCGGGTCGCCGTTGGAAGAGACCATGCGCCGCGTCAGCCCGACCACGGTGTAGCGGTTGCGGCGGATCTGCAGGGTATCGCCCAGTTTGAAGCCGCTGGCGATGTCGGCCACCGCCTCGTAATGGCTGCGGGTGATCTGCCGTCCGGCCACCAGATACGGCGGCCAGCCCGAGCTGCCGGGGCCGTCGGGGGCGATGCCCACCACCATGGCGCGCACATCGCGCGGCTGGCCGTGATTCGCAGCGCGCACCTGCATGGTGAGGTAGGTGATGTTGTTGGCGCTGGCCACGCCGGGCATGGCGGCGATGCCGCGCCAGGTGTCGTCATACAGACTGGACGATTCGGCGTAAGGCCCCTGCGTGTCTTTCTGCACCACCCACAGATCGGCGCCGCTGTTGTCGAGCAGCACCATGGCATCGTCGATCATGCCGCGGTACACCCCGGCCATGACCAGGGTGACGCCGATCAGCAGCCCCAGGCCGATGCCGGTGAACACGAACTTGCCCCAGGCATGCAGAATGTCGCGTCCGGCCAGGCTGATCATGGCGACACTCCGGGAATGTGGTCGACGATGCTGATGTGGCTGCGCGCGCTGAGTGTGCGCTGGCTGTAGACCACCACGCGCTCGCCGGTCTTCAGGCCCTCGATCTGAACGCGGCCATCCAGGTCGCGGCCCAGCACCTTGACGCGGGCGAATTGCAGCTTGTCGCCTTCGACGCGCCACACGCCGAGCTGGTCGTCTACGCGCTGCAGACTGGCGTTGGGCACGGTCGGACGCGCCGGTAATGCGGGCAGGGCGACAGTGACATCGGCCAGCTCGCCGATCGGCGGCAACGGCTGCGGCAAGGGGGTGAACACAATCTTGGCCAGGGTCTCCTCAGTCACCGCGTCGGCCACGGGATCGACCCGCAGCACCCGCCCGGCCAGAGTCTGGTTCGAGCGCGAACGCAGCACGATGCGCGCCGGCAGACCGGCGGCCAGGCCGGTGGCCGTGAGCTGGTCGAGGCGGGTGTCGATCCACAGGCTATCGGGCGCGATCAGTTCGACCACCGGGGCGCCGGCGACGACCGTCGATCCGGGGTCGGCGTCGCGCGCGGTGACCAAGCCGGCAGTGGGCGAAACCAGCTTGAGGTTGCTGCGCTGGGCCTGCAGCGCGGCGAGGTCGGCGCGGGCGCGCTCGACCGCATCCTGCGCCGCCTGCAGCGCGGCTTCGGCCGACTGCAGCTCCTGCTGGCGGGTGGCGAGCAGTTCCTCGGTGGTGCCGTGCGCGGCAAGCAACTGGGTATAGCGTGTCGCCTGCGTCCGGGCGAAATCGCGCTGGGTCTGCGCCTGGCGCAACTGCGCCTGGGTGCTCAGCAAGGCCGCCCGTTGCGAGCGGATGCGCTCGTCCAGATCCACCGGGTCCATCTCGCCGAGCACCTGGCCGGCACGCACCCGGTCGCCGACATGGACATCAAGACTTTTGACCCGTCCGGCCACGGTCGGGCCGACCAGGGTGGTATACCGGGCCTGCACCGTGCCGATGCCGAACAGCGCCGGGTTGATCGCATGGCTCTCAACCGTGGTCACGGTAACGGGCACCGCTGCCAGCGGGCCGGTGCGCAGCGCCACATAGCCCAACAGCAAGACGAGAGGAATCAGCACCGTCAGCAACAGCAGGGTGCGGCGATTGAGGGCGGAAAAATTCATTTTGTGCTCCCGATACAGCGGCGATACAGCGCAAACGCACCGGGCGCCGCGCTGCGAATGTGTTGTGGTTCGCCAGACAGCAGGGTCTGCATCACCAGACCTTGTATGGCCCCGACGAACATGGCGGCGGCCGCGTCGGGCTCGATGTCCTGGCTCAATTCGCCGCGCTGTTGTCCTTTGACGATGAGTTGGCGCACGCGCTTGCCATAGGCGGCCAGCAGCGTGCGGGCCGCGCGTTTTGCCGCCGTGTCCTCGGCGCGCTGGAGTTCACCGAACAACATGCGCGGCACGCCCGGGTGCTCGGCCACGAAGGCAGTATGAGTGAGGAATACCGCCTCCAGCGCATCGAGCGCGCTGTCGTGGCTGGCGATGGCGCGATCGACCCGGGCCATCAGCCGCGTGGCGACCCATTGCATCACCGCTTCCCAGATGGCGTCTTTGGTGGGGAAGTGACGGAACAGCGCGCCCTGCGTCAGCCCCATGTGCTGGGCGATGGCGCTGGTCGTGATGTCGCTCGGATTACGTTGCGCGGCCAGTTCGATGACGGATTCGACCGTGGCCTCGCGGCGTTCTTCGGCAGGCAGATGCGGGGGACGAGTATTCAATTTGAGCGCAGAATTAAAGTAAGTAAGTGAATACTAACATCGCACATCGCAGAAAAGCACACCCAGGTCGATGCTGCGTGATGTACTGCGGCGTGTAGCTGACGCCTGCCGCGGTCAACTGCGAGACAAAGGAGCGCAGATGATTGCGCGATCCCTTCAGTAGATTCATGTAAACCAGCTTGACGTCTGGGTTGTCGGTCTGCGCGATACGCTCGTTGAGGTCTTTGATGTCCAGATCCTCGATGGCGGCGCCAACCTGCAGCGCTGCATTCAGCGAGGTCTGCCCATGGCTCATCAGGGCGTTGAATAGGGTCTGCAGCTCGGGATCGACGAACACCCCCGTGCCGGTATGCGAGGCGGGGTCGGGCAATTTATAGCGGGTGATCAGAGTGCCCACGGCGTCCATGTGCTGCTGCTCGCTGGCCGCGATGTTGTTGAAAATGGGCCGTCCCCACTGGGTGTAGAGCAGTTGATAGACATCGCGGGCGAGTTTTTCTTCTTCACGCATGAACACGATGCTGGCGGCTTCAGTGTTGTCGAGGGTGCGGGTGCTGTCGCCGCCGCTGCGGCCATTGCCAGCAAAAGCCGCGGTGACCATCAGCGCGCCGCCCAGGGCGAGAATGGCTTTGGAAAAGTAGGTGGGGGTTTTCATCGGTTCGAAGTCTGTGATGGAAGGAATCAAATCGCGCCGGTTTCGGTCGGGCTGTTGATGATGGCGTCAAACTCGGCCTGTGTGATGTACTGCGGCGTGTAGGTCACGCCTTGCTTGGTCAGTTGCGAGATGAAGGCGCGCATGTGGTTGCGCGAGCCCTTCATCAATTCGTTGAACACCAGGGCGATGTCGGCGTTGTCGGTGGCGGCGATGCGCGTCTGCAGGTCCTGAATATCCAGGTCTTCGATCGTCGCCCCCACGGTGAGCGCGGCGATCAGTGAAGTCTGGCCTTGCGCCATCAGGGCGTTGAACAACTCCTGCACGTGCGGATCCTGGAACACGCCGGTTGCGGTTGCGGCTGCAGGATCGGGCAGGTTGTAGCGCGTCAGCAGTAGCGCCACGGCGTCCATGTGCTGCTGCTCGCTGGCCGCAATATTGCTGAACACCTTCTGTCCCCACTGCGTGTAGAGCAGTTGATAGACGTCCCGCGCGAGTTTTTCTTCTTCGCGCATGAACACCAGTGCGCTGGCTTCGGTGGCTGAAAGATCCGACGGGGGGAGGGCGTCGAGCTGCGTGCTGAGCGCGGCGATGGCCGAGGCGGAGGTCGCGTCGGTGCTCGCTGGTGTTGCGGCGACGGTGGAATCGCCACCGCCGCAGCCGGTGAGAGCCAGCACCGCAGCGCCGAGGGTGGTGTTGAGAAAAGTTCGGCGTTGCATGTTTGGGTTCTCCGAGGGTTAGTTCGTCGTGGTGACAGGGGCGGCAGGGGCCGGTTTCAGCGACGGATCCTGGATGCGCTGCTGGTCGCGCTGCTGCAGCTTCTGGCCCTGACCAGCGCCCTGTGCGGTGCCGCTTTTCTGATTCATGTTGCGATGCTGGTACTGGTGTTGCTGCATCTGGCCGGTTCCGGCGCCCGCTGCGGCTCCGGCACCCATGCCACCGCTCATACCGCCACCCATACCGCCACCCCCCATACCGGCGGCAAAAACGGAACCTGCAGCCCCCATAGCCACGGCTGCGGCCAGAAGACGAAGAGAAGTGCGTTGTTTCATGATGAACTCCTTGAAGTTGAAAAACGTGAATCAGCGTCGACCACGCCCACTGCCTTGTCCGCCCGCATGAGCCCCGCCACCGGCTCCGGCGCCGCCACCCGCAGCAGCGCCAGCCGCTGCAGGTCTTGCGGGAGAGCCGACGGCCAGCCCGGCCATGGCTGCCGCACGCTCCATGCGGCGCTCATAGCCCGTGCCGAAAGGGGCCTCGTTCCCATGCGGTGCTTGCAGGGCCGACAAACCCGTAGCTGCTCCGGCAACCGGGCTGTGCAGCGATTTGCCCGCCTGGGCTGCCGCACCAGCTTCGGCTTGCCGCGCCTGATCAGCGGCGACCTGGCGTGTGGCATCGAACAAGGCTCCCGCGCTCAGAGGCTTCTGCTGCGCCTGAGCCGTCGCCAAACCCGCGAGGCTCAGACCGAGACCGACGGTCAGGCGGAGGCAAGAATGAGCGAAAGCGTGCATGGCGGTACGGACAAGGCAGTGGTTGTGATCGATGGGGGACATGTTTCGATGGCGAGGTTGCGCCTGGATGTCCTGCACGAGGCGTTGTATTCCCCTGCGTATCACTTTGTTTCACTCCATGTCGGCAAATGCCGCCAGCCCCTTGGAAGTCCTAGACTTCGGGCCATGAATTCACCTGCTCCCAGTCAGCGCATTCTGGTGGTCGATGACGACCCGGAATTGCGCGCCATGCTGCGTGATTACCTCACCGGTAATGGCTTTTCGGTCGATCTGGCTGCTCATGGCGACGCCATGCGCGCCTGTCTGGCGCAGCAAATGCCGCACGCCGTCATCCTCGACTTGATGCTGCCCGGCGAGGACGGGCTGGCGCTGGCGCGTGAACTGCGGCGCAGCAGTGATCTGCCCATTCTTATGCTTTCGGCACGCGGCGAAGAGATTGACCGGGTGATCGGGCTGGAGGTCGGGGCCGATGACTATCTGCCCAAACCTTTCAGCCCCCGCGAGCTGCTGGCCCGTCTGCGCGCCTTGTTGCGCCGGGCGCAGCCGTCCTCTACGGGGGATTTGCCGCCCGCGTCCAAACCGGCAGAACAGGCGGTGAGGTTCGGCCCCTTCTTGCTCGATGCCGCGGCGTTTCGCTTGCTGCGTGACGGGCAGGATGTGGGATTGAGCGTGGCCGAGTTCACCTTGTTGCAGGTCATGGTCGCGCATCCCAACCGCGTGCTCAGCCGCGATCAACTCATCGACTGGCTCAAAGGCTATGAGCGCGATGCCTTCGATCGCAGCATCGACGTGCGCGTTGCTCGCCTGCGTCGCAAGATCGAAGATGATCCGGCCCATCCCGTTTACGTTCGCACCATCCGGGGGCAGGGTTACCTGTTCAATCCGTCAGGCGTAGGCGCCTGACCTCGCTTCATGCAGCCCACTGCAGGACTGAGCGAAACCGGATCGCACAAGCGCACGCTGCGGCGGCAGACGTTGCGGGCCATGCTGGTACTGGTGTTGCTCCTGGAGCTGGCATTTTCCGGGGTCGCGCTGCTGTTCGTGCTCAAGCCCATGGCGCAGCGCTCGGCAGACGATCTCGCGGGTCTCATGGTGCTGTCCGCGCAAACCTGGGCAGAGCTGCCTCCGCAAACCCGCCCGGCGTTTCAGCAAGAGCTGCACAACCGCTATCGTCTCAGCCTGCTGCCCGGCATGCAGCCGCCTGCCGACAACGGCATGACGCACGGGCTTTACATCGGCTTTGTTGAACAGTCGCTGCAGCAACGCACCGGGCATGCGGTGTATTTCCGTCGGCAGACCGACGCGCAGGGACACATCTGGCTCTGGACCAGCATTCCCGCAGGCGGGCGCGACATCGGCGTGGGGTTCGATACCAGCCGCATCCAGACGCAACCCATCCGAGCCCTGTTGATCGGTCTCGCCCTGACCTTGCCGCTGTCGTTTCTGCTGGCCTTGTGGTGGGCGCGGCGCATTTCGCGGCCGCTGGTGTCCATGGAGCAGGCCGCAGCCGGGCTGGCGCGCGGCGATACCCCGCAGCGTTTGTCGCAGTCGGGGCCGCGTGAAATCGCCAACCTTGCGGCGCATTTCAATCAAATGGCCGAACGTATCGACGCCTTGCTGCAGGCGCGCACGACGCTGCTTGTCGGCGTATCGCACGATCTGCGCTCGCCCCTGGCGCGCATCCGCCTGGCGCTGGAACTGCAACGCATGGCGCCCACTCCCGAACGGCTCGACCAGATCGAGCGCGATGTTCTGGCGATGGACCGGCTGATCGGCGAGGGGCTTGCCCTCGCTCGCGGCCTGCGAGCGCAAGCCGCAGAAGACCTCGTCTTGAAGCCCTGGTTGCAAGAACGATTGCAGATGCATGATGAATGGGCGACATCACGCGGTGCAACCCTCGGCGTGCAATGCCCGGACGATCTGCACGCGTGGGTGGATGCCGCGGCCTTGCAGCGCGTGGTGGACAATTTTCTGACCAACGCGGTGCACTACGCCGCAGGCCCCATCACCTTGCAGGCGGGGCCGGGCAGTTCACCCGGCCGGGTCCGTATTGCCGTGCTTGACCGCGGCCCCGGCATTCCCGCCGATCAGCTCGACGCGGTATTTGCGCCCTTCACCCGGCTCGATTCTGCCCGCACGCCGGGGCAAGGCTCCGGCCTGGGTCTGGCCATCGCCAGGCAATTGGCGCAGCAGCACGGCTGGGCGGTTGGACTGCAGCAGCGTGACGGCGGGGGGCTGATCGCCTGGGTGGAGGCGCCGGTGTCGCCCATTCATTCAGTCTGAAGGGGGCTTGGCAGTGCGTTTGCGGCGCCGAACCCGCCACAGCGTCCAGATGACTAGCGCGATGGCAATACCGCCGTAGATGTAGAGCAGAAGATCGACATGGGCGGCGAACCAGTTGGAGTTCATGAAGTCAGTTTCCTGTCGCGGCAAGGATGAGCCAGGGCATTCACCCTATCATGCCGCTCATCGACGCAGCCATTTTCCGAACTTCGCATTCTCCACTTCCATGTCTTTGCGTGCGCTCAATCTGCCGACGCTGCTCACCTGGGCGCGCGTGGCGGCCATTCCGCTGGTCGTCGGGGTGTATTTCCTGCCAACCGACTGGATGACCCTGCCCGAGCGCAACCTCGCCGCGACCATTTTGTTCATTCTCAGCGCCATCACCGACTGGCTCGACGGCTATCTGGCGCGTAAATGGAACCAGACCTCCGCATTCGGCGCCTTTCTCGACCCGGTGGCCGACAAGCTGATGGTCTCTGCGGCCCTGCTCATCCTGCTGCAGCTCGGGCGCGTCGATGCCCTGGTGACGCTCATCATCATCGGCCGTGAAATCGCCATCTCCGCACTGCGCGAATGGATGGCGCAAATTGGTCAGTCGCGTCGGGTGGCGGTGAGCTATGTCGGCAAGGTCAAGACGGCTGTGCAAATGGTGGCCATCCCCTTTTTGCTGTTCGGCGGAACCCTGTTCGGCATGGTGAATACGGTGCTGATCGGCCAGTGGCTGATCTGGGCGGCGGCAGTGCTCACGCTTTGGTCCATGCAGTATTACTTCCGCATTGCTCTGGCGGGGATGAAATTGACGTGAGCGCTGCACAGGTTGGCACGCCTGCCGTGCTGCGTCGTGTCATGCCCTGGGTGTTTGTGCTGATCTGGAGCACCGGCTTCATCGTCGCCCGCTATGGCATGCCCTACGCCCCGCCGCTGAAATTTCTCAGCCTGCGCTATGCCTTTTCGCTTTTGGTGCTGTTGCCGCTGGCCGCATGGCTGCGCACGTCATGGCCGCGCGGCGGTAAACAATGGCTGCATCTCGCCGTGGTGGGCGCCTTGTTGCAGGCGGGCTATCTGGGCGGGGTGTGGGCGGCGGTCAAGCAGGGCATTCCGGCCGGAACGGTGGCGTTGATCGTGGGCCTGCAGCCCTTGCTCACGGCGGTGCTGGTCTCGGCCGCAGGCCAGCGCATTCATGCTCGCCAATGGCTGGGCCTGCTGCTGGGCTTTGGCGGATTGGCGCTGGTGGTCCTGCATAAGTTCGACGGTGGACAACTGAGCGCCCACAACCTGCTGCTGTCACTGCTCGCACTGTGCAGCATCACTGCCGGAACGCTGTGGCAAAAGCGCTTTGTTCGTCCGACCTCGGTCTGGGGCGCGTTGAGCATTCAACTTCTGGCGGCCATGATCATCACTGCGCCGTTTGCCCTGTTGGAGACGGAGCCCGTGGTGTGGAACGGGCAGCTCATCGGGGCCCTGGCCTGGTCGGTGCTGGCGCTGACGGTCGGGGCAGGGGCCTTGCTCTATCTGCTCATTCAGCGCGGCGCGGCGGTGCAGGTGACCAGTCTGATCTACTGGGTGCCGCCCGTCACTGCCTTGATGGGCTGGGCCTTGTTCCACGAAACGCTCGGCCCGACGACCTGGGTGGGCATGGCGCTGGTGGCCGCCGGTGTCATCGCCGTGACCCGTAGGCCGGCGACGGTGTTGATCCAGCATTGAACGAATTTTCAGGAGATCCCATGAATGCAAGCCCATCGGCTTCGCCTCTGCGCATCGCCGTACTGGCCGGTGACGGCATCGGGCAAGAGGTTGTGCCCGAAGGCCTGCGGGTGCTCGACGCGGCGGCCCGCCGTTTTGGCATCGCCCTGCAACTCGATCATTTCGACTTCGCCTCATGCGACTATTACCTGCGACATGGCGCGATGCTGCCCGCGAACTGGAAGGAGCAGATCGGCGGCCATGACGCGATTTTGTTTGGCGCCGTCGGCTGGCCGCAGACCGTGCCCGATCACGTCTCACTGTGGGGATCGTTGCTGCAATTCCGGCGTGAGTTCGATCAGTATGTCAATCTGCGTCCGGCAAAGTTGATGCCCGGCGTGCATGCGCCGCTGATCAAGCGAGACGGCAGCGCCTACGCGCCGGGCGAGATCGACATGCTGATCGTGCGCGAAAACACCGAGGGCGAATACTCCAGCATCGGCGGGCGCATGTTCGCCGGCACCGAGCGCGAAGTGGTCATCCAGGAAACGGTGATGAGCCGCATCGGCGTGGACCGCGTGCTGCGCTACGCCTTCGAGCTGGCACGCAGCCGACCGCGCAAACACCTCACCTCCGCCACCAAATCCAACGGCATTTCCATCACCATGCCCTACTGGGACGAGCGGGTGCAGGCGATGTCAGCCGACTATCCCGATGTGATGCGCGATCAGTTTCACATCGACATTCTTACCGCGCATTTCGTGCAACGCCCTCACACGTTTGATGTGGTGGTGGCGAGCAATCTGTTCGGCGACATCCTCTCCGATCTCGGGCCCGCGTGCTGCGGCACCATCGGCATTGCGCCTTCGGCCAATCTCAACCCGGAGCGGCGCTTTCCTTCATTGTTCGAGCCGGTGCATGGTTCCGCCCCAGATATCGCAGGAAAAGGCATTGCCAATCCCATCGCCCAAATCTGGAGCGCAGCGCTGATGCTTGACTTCCTGGGCCACCGCGAAGCGCACGACGCGATATTGCGGGCCATAGAAACCGTGCTCGCGCCCGAGAGCGGCGCACCGCGCACCCCCGATCTCGGCGGAACCGCGACCACGGCCGATCTGGGCCGGGCGGTGGCCGAATGCGTTTGACTCATGGCTAGAATACGCGGTCTTGCGCAGGCAACACGACCGATGACACGCCGCATTGACATGAGCGAATGCCCCCGGCTCTAATCGCCCGATCACCGCCGCGCCCGTGCAGGGCGCGGGCTTTGCGTTTTATCCAGACCGATCCAGACTGAAGAGGGACACAAGTGAACAAGGCAGAACTGATTGAACACATGGCCAACAACGCCGATCTCAACAAGGCTCAAGCAGGCCGTGCGCTTGACGCGCTGATCGATGCCGTGCGCCGCACCTTGAAAAAGGGCGACAGCGTGTCGCTGATCGGCTTCGGCACCTTCGCCGTGACCAAGCGCGCTGCGCGCACCGGCCGCAATCCGCGTACCGGCGCCGCCATCAAGATCAAGGCCGCCAAGATTCCGAAGTTCCGTCCGGGCAAGGGTCTCAAAGACGCCATCAAGTAATTTGTTCCGGCAGCAGCGCGGCGCGATCTCAACGCTGCTGCTGCCACTCCAGGCGATAACCGGGTGCTTAGCTCAGTTGGTAGAGCGGCGCCCTTACAAGGCGTAGGTCGGGGGTTCGAACCCCTCAGCACCCACCATCGGTTGTTGCATCGTCCGACTTCATTCTGATTCTCGCGGTTGTCTCGTCGCACTTTCTGGCGGCCTTGAACGACCGCAAACAATGTGGGCAGGTTCCCGCATTGCACCCCTCTCCAAGCCCGCGCCACCATGCTCGAATCCATACGCAAACACAGCAAGCTGATGCAAATCGTGCTGTTCGTGTTGATCTTTCCGTCTTTCGTGCTGTTTGGAATTCAGGGCTACTCCAGCTTTGAGGGGAGCGCTGATGCGGCGGCGAAGGTGGGCGGTCAGACCATCAGCATGCAGCAGCTCGACGCTGCCAACCGCGACGAGATCGCACGCCTGCAAAGCATGCTCGGCAGTGCGGTGGACATCAAGCAGCTCGACACGCCCGAGCAAAAGCTGCGCACGCTCGACGGCATGATTCGCCAGACTTTGCTGCAACTCGAAGCCCGGCACGAACATCTCGAAGTGACCGACGCCCAGGTGCAACAGGCCATTTTGCAGATTCCGCAAATCGCCGCGTTGCGCAAGCCCGATGGTAGTTTCGATGTGCAAGCCTATCGCAGCCTGATCGCCGCACAGGGTATGAACACCGCGCAATTCGAAGCGCAGGTGCGCGAGCAGCTCATCCTGCAACAGGTGCTCAGCGGTTTGGCCGGATCGGTGATCGACAGCCAGGCTCTAGCCACAGCCGCTGCCAAAGCTGCTGCGCAACAGCGCGAAGTGCGTTTGGCCCTGTTCAAGCCTGCGGACTACACCGCACAGGTGCAAGTGACCCCGCAAGAGGTCGAGACCTTCTACAAGAACAACACCGCCCGTTTCCAGAAACCCGAGTCGGCCGACATTCAGTATGTGGTTCTGAGCGCCGCTGAAGTGGCCGCGGGCATCAAAGTCACCGCCGAGCAGGCTAAGGCTTTTTACGATGCCAATCTATCCAAATTTTCGACACCGGCCGAACGCCGCGCCAGCCACATCCTGATCGCGGTTCCTGCCGATGCCACAGCGGCGCAACAAGAACAAGCCAAGGCCCGTGCCGAAGCCATCGCCAAGCAGGTGAAGGCCAACCCCGCTGAATTTGCCGCGCTGGCGCGCAAGGATTCGCAAGACCCGGGCTCTGCCGAGAAGGGTGGTGATCTGGGCTATTTCACCGCTGATGCGATGGTCAAACCTTTTGCCGATGCGGTATTTGGCATGCAGAAAATCGGCGAAATCGTCGGGCCGATCAAGACCCAGTTCGGCTATCACATCATCGAGCTCACCGGCATCAAGCCGGGCGCACAGCAGCCCTTCGATGCCGTCAAGGCCGGCATCGAAAAACAGTTGCAGCAGGAGGCTGCGCAGAAGCAAATGTCGGCCGACGTGGAAACCTTCACCAACGCGGTGTTCGAGCATCCGGACAGCTTTCAGGCCGTCGAAGACAAGCTGCATCTGAAGGTGCAATCCGCCAGCAACGTTACCCGCACGCCGCAGCCCGCAGCGCCAGATGCGGTCAGTCCGCTGTCGAGCAAAGCCTTCTTGGACGCGCTGTTTGCCGAATCCAGCTTGCGCAACAAACACAATCTGCAGTCCATCCAGATTGCGCCCAACGTCTGGGCTTCTGCTCGCGTGCTGTCGTTCAGCCCGGCGCAGACCCTGCCTTTGGCGCAAGTGCAGACCCAGGCGCGGCAGATGTTGGTCGATCAGAAAGCGGCCGAACTCGCTCGTAAAGCGGGCGAGCAGGCGCTGAAGTCGCCCGCCACCCTCACTTTTGGCGCGCCCCAGACGATCAACCTGACCCAACCAACCCCTGGCGTTTCGCCGCTCATCGTTTCAAAGGCATTCGGGCTGAGCGCCAGCAAGTTGCCCGCCACCGCTGGTGTTGATCTCGGCGCGCAAGGCTATGCCGTGCTGCAACTCGACAAGGTGATCGAGGGCCAGGCGCCCGCACAACTGATCAGCGCAGCCGCCAACGCCGAGCAACAGGCGCTCACCCAGGGCGTGATGAACGCTTACATCGAAGCCTTAAAGAAGCGTTTCGGGGTGGAAATTCTCTACAAATCCAAGGCTGAACCCGCAGCCGCCGGCTGATTGCCGTGACTGCAGGTCTTCGAAAAGACCGAGACTTTCGTATAGAATGTTCGTTTTTCTGTGGTGGCTGTAGCTCAGTTGGTAGAGTCCAGGATTGTGATTCCTGTCGTCGTGGGTTCGAGTCCCATCAGCCACCCCACAGATTACTCAATAAAAACGCGCACTTAGAGGCGCGTTTGTTTTTTCCGGGGAACTTCCAGGGAACTTTCCAGCCGGTCCATCTCCGCGTCGTCCCGTTGGTTGTCGATCCAGCGGGCGTAGGTGCGCAGGAACATCTCGACCGAGTGACCAAGCTGCCGGGCGCAGAAGGCCGGGGTCATGCCCGCCATCAGCATTGCCGTGGCGTAGGTGTGGCGCATGTTGTAAGGGCGCCTGTAGCGGATGCCGAGCAGCTTGAGGGTTGGTGTCCAGTAGCTGCGCCTGAAAGCCCGCTCGTCGATCCAGGGCGTGCCGTAGCGGGGATCCTGGAACACTTCGGCCCCTGCGGGTTGGGTGAAGGCCCTTTGCCGCTGTAGCGCCTCTTTTGCCCGGCTGTTCAGGCGTACCGTGCGGGCGGTGTTGGTCTTGGTGCTGTCCTTGTACTCGCCGCGAACCATAGCCTCGCTGATCAGCACTGCGCCGGAGCGCAAGTCCACGTTCCCCCATTGCAGCGCGAAGATCTCTGAGGTGCGCAGTCCCGTCCACATCCAGAACTCGGTCATGTTGGCCACCTGGCCGGGGTGCCGCTGGTGCAGCGCGGACAGGATCGCGGCAGCCTCGTCGGCAGAGAACGGGTCTGGCGGCTCCTTCTGGTGCTTCGCGGGGGGTAATGCGGCGGCGGGGTTCTCTGTCAACAGGTTGTCGTCCACGGCCAGATCCAGCGCCTGGCGCAGCACGGACACGTAGTTGTTGATGGTCTTGCCGGAGAGGTCAGGGCGGTGGGCCAGAACGGTCATCACGTCGGACTTGACCAGGCCACGCAGCGCCTTGTCGCCGAGTGCTCCGGCCCAGAACTTCACTGCCGAGGCATACCCGGCCCGTGTACTGTGCTCAACGCGCTGCGCTTGCAGCCAGGTCTCAAGCTGGCTCGCAACCGTCAGGCCCGGCCCCTGCCCGCTGGCGGGGAAGTATTCGACCAGGCTGAAGGTGCCGTGCCGGATGCGCTGCCGGATCTCGGCCGCCAGCCGGTGGGCGTATTTGATGTTCGCCGGGGTGGGCGCCATCGGCTTGCCGTTCAGCATCAGCGTCTCTTTGCGGCGCTGGCCCTCGAACACGAAAAACAGGCGGATCGAGGTCGCCCGAACCTCTACGCCTTTTCCTTCTCCACCCATTGGGTGTACCCCTTGATTGAAATGAAGATCCCGCCGTCCGGGCTGCGCTTGTACTCGCGGCCCTCAAGCCATTTGCCCTCTTCAATTTTGCGCCGGATCGCCTTCGCGGTCAGGCCGGTAATCATGGCGGCAAGGGGGATTGTCACGTAGGGCGCGGGGTAAATCATGACGGGTGGTGTGCTGGTTGTCGGATCGCGCATGTCTTGTCCTGTGTGCCTGTCCTATTCCCTGCTGCTGCGGGTGCAACAGCAGGGCGAGGAAACAGAAAGGCCGGGCAAGGGGGAAGAATCTCGGCGGACGGTAGTTTTGCTTGGCTTTTGCTTGACCGTTTGCTTGGCTTTTGCTTGACCGTTTGCTTGGCTTTTGCTTGGGTGTTTGCTTGAAATTTGCTTAAGCAAAATCGGGTGCACCAGGCGCAGCAGGGTGGCATCGCCCCTAACCGGATCGCCCGCCATGACCCTTTCCCTTTACGCAGCCCTTTCGCTTCTTTTCGCAGTCGTTGTCACGTCGCTGCTTTTCGTTGCGTCCCTTGCGCTGCACGAGGCCGGACATGCTCTCGCAGCGCGGATCTTCGGCCTGCCCGTCCGGCGCGTGACGGCAGGCAATGGCCCCTGGCTGCTCCGGCTTTGGGGGGGGCGATTTGAGGCGCGTCTGTTCGGGCTCAACGGTGCGTGCGAGTTCACCCGGCCGCTGGAATCAGAACCCACGCTTGCCAGATTTTGGATTGCTCTGGCTGGGCCGCTGTCCAGCCTTGGGGCAGCCGGGTTATTCGCTGGCCTTGGGGCGGCCTGGTCCGCTGTGGCCGGGCATGGCAGCGAGGTGCAGGTTTGTTTGCTGATGGCGCAGGCCAACGTCGCCCTTGCGCTGTTCAACCTGCTGCCGATCCCGCCCCTTGACGGCTGGCGAGCCCTGGAAGCTGTCCTCGAGCAGACCGGGTTTCGATTGTCCGATGCGCGCCGCGCCCGCCTGCACGCGGGCGGCATGGTGCTGCTGGCTGTTGGCATCGCGGCCTTTTTCGCCCTGCATTGGGGTCTGGCACTCGGTGCCTGACTTTGCTTCATCAACCACAATCAACCGTGATGCGTGATGATGTGTGATGTGTGATGTGTGATGTGTGATGTGTGATGATGCGTGATGATTGCTCATCACTGCGTGTCACGCGCAATCATCACACTTAATTCGACGTGATTCTGCTTAATTCTGCTTAATTCGGCGTGATTCGCCGTGATGATGCGTGATTACGCTTAATTCCGCGTGATGATGCATGATGTGTGATGCGTGATTAAGCGTGATGTGTGATGTGTGATTAAGCGTGATGCGTGATGATGTGTGATGACAAGCCGGGCAGGGGGGAAAAGATCAGGCGGCGGCTGGTATGTTGCGGCCTTCCGCCCAGTCGCTCCAGTCCTTGCACCCGGTCGGCGGCCTGGTGCGCTTGTACTCGGCGCCCATGCGTCCGGCCAGCGCCTCGATGGCTGCGGACTGCTCGTCGCCGCCCTCGTCGCCGTCTTGGCACGCCACCAAGCGCCTGATGCCGAGGTCGCGCGCCAGGCTCTCGATCTCTGCCGTTTGCGCGGCTGACGGTCGGCCCGCCGTGGACATAACCCATGCCGCGCCCTTGCCGTGCTCGTGCATAAAGTCCAGCAGTGCAAGCGCATCAATGGCGGATTCGACAACGCACAGCCGGTCGGATATTTCCAGTGCGGGCAGCAAAAACACGCCTTTTCGGCCTTGGAAGCCCTTAAATGCCCGTCCCTGCCCGCGAATTTCCGCGCCGATCAGGTCGGATCGCCCGTCCGTGTGTGGGAACGCGAGATTGCAAAACCGTCCGCCCTTTGCTTCGGCCGCGACACCGGCCATGCCCGCATCAAGCGCCAAGCGGATCGCCCGAGCGGACAGGCCCCGCCCTGCAAGCCACTGTGCGGCCCAGGTGGGCGCATCGGCCAACACCGGGGCAGGCGCTGGCGTGGTCGGCGCAGGTGTAGGCATGGACACTGGGGCGGGCATGGAACCCAGCGCGCGGCGCAAATGGGCTTTAGCCTGCCCGAGGTTCAGTCCCGGTTGCAGGTGTTGCACAAGGGCGAACCAGTCCCCTGCGTGCGCTGCGTCGCCCGGTCGCCACCACAAGGGCGCCCCGCTGCGCGATTTCGTGCAGATCACTATTTTTTGTCCGTCCCGCATGGCGTAATACAGGTACCCCGCGCCGCCTTTTTCCTTTTGCGCCTGCTCGTCGGGGGTCAGGCCCAGGGCGTCGGCCACCAGGTCGGGCGCGGCGTTGCGCAGGGCTTCGGTGTCGTCCGTAAATGCCATATGGCAAACCTCGTCACTGCCCCGCCCCGCACCGTGCGCGGTGCGCAGCGTCGAGGAAGAACCACGCCAGCGCCACCACGACAACAACAGCTTGCAGGAGCGGCGGCGCATAGGCCTGCACAAGACCCGCGACGATCAACGCCGCGATGATTTTCAGGAAAGTGCTCATTTTTCAACTCCTTTTTTTCGGCGCTCCACTGCAATCGGCGTGCTGCGCGGTTGCAGCGGAGCGCTTTTCGGTACTTGCTCAGTCTGCGGCTGCCGCTGCTGCGGCGATTGCAGCGGCGATTTGCGACGATGAGATGCTTGGGACGGCGCCCTCACCGAGCAAATACAGAGCATTGGCAGTCTCTGCCGGGCTAAATTGCGTCAGCAACGCTGCTGCTGTGTCGTCAAGATCCAGATCTAGGCCTTTTTCAGAATGCATGGCAAAAGCGAGTTGGTCGATGTTGAAGCACTTTGACTCGTTCATCGCTGCGACAACCTCGTCAATGCTGAGATCGAGGCCGCCAGAAAAATAGAGCGCGGTAGCCACCCGGTGCGGTTCCAGCCCAAGCCCGGCTTCACTCGTCAGCGCTGCGGCGATTTGCGGCGCATTCAGTCCAGCGGTATCGCGCAACGCGCGCGCAGCGTCTTCGCCACCGATTTCGTTGCCGCCGATTTTTTCGATGGCCTCAGCGATCTGAGTTTGGGTAAAGTTTTTCATTTTTGCTACTCCTAAAGTTTCAGGTTTCAGGTTTGCCGGGATGCGCCCGGCGGCGCTCAAAGATTGCTGCGTCTGGTGCAAAAAAGCGATCTCACTTCTTTCTAGGAAACCAAACGCATTGGTTGAAAAATAATTGACGCGGCGGTGGTGGTGGTGGTGGTGCCTACTGCTGTGGTGGTGAGCCTCTCGTGATGGGCTGCGTAATCGGTGGGTTGTGCGGGGGTGTATAGGTTTGCTGTGCCAATGACGCGCCTCTGTGTGATTTCTGCCGTGTATGGAGCCGCCTCACAAAACGACCTTTCAAGCCGGTGCCGCAGGCAATCGGGGCTGCAGGCGGCATGACAGCCCGTCCTTCTGGGCTGGCGTGACGCTTGCAGGGGGCTTTAGCCCCTCTCCCCGATAGGCGCAGAAAGTCGGGGCGGCTCCGGACATGGCAGATCGCGCAGGCGTGTCGGGCGCAGAAAACCGGCCCGCACAACCCGGCGATGCAGCAGCCACGGGCTATGCCCGTCCCTCGCTCGCTTGCGAGCGCTGACCGGTCTTTTCTTCCGGGCCGCCTGGCCCTTTCCAGAGCAGGAACCGCGCAGCGGGGCTCCTGCTCCGCCTGTATGGTGTCGCGTCGATCAGGTGGTTCGGCGTCATCCTGCCAAATCAACGCGCGGTGCTTTGGGGGCGCTTGGGTTGGGTGAGGTGCTTCGCCGCCAGGCCGAGACCGCAGGGCTCGGGGCCGCAGGCCCGATGCACCGACCCCCGCTTGCGGGGGGCACCCCCAGGCCTTTCACCCTGCTGACAAGACCCACCACCACCCCGACCGCCATCACGCCATCTCTTCCCCCCTTGCCCTGCCGTTTGCTTAACCGTTTGCTTGGAATTTGCTTAACCGTTTGCTTGGCTTTTGCTTGGAATTTGCTTAAGCAAAACTCAAGCAAAATTGCGCGCCACCGATGCCGTCGCGCCTAAGTCCTTGATTTACAAGACTGTGCTTAATATGCACAGTCGGCTTCACGAGAACTCTTCCCCCTTGCCCGGCCTTTACCAGCCGTACCTGTAGCCATCCCCCTTCTGCAGCAGATCGCAAAACTTCCACGACACGCGCAGCACGCCCGCATCGGCCACGACATTGAAATTCCCGTTCGCTCGCACGGCCACCCGTCCGACGTGCACGCCTGCCATTTCCCCCCTGCCTACCCGCGCCCGCACCAGATCCCCTGTCGCGAACCCATGCACGCGCTTTGTCCGCATCAGGTAGCTTGTCGGGAACCCTGCGGCATCCACCCGCGTCCTTTGGTGCGAACCCCGGCCCATCGCCTGAATGTGCAGCACTGGTTGTCCAGCGCCGGTCACCACGCCCAGATCCTGCCCGAGCACCAGTGCGTCCAGCGCATCGCCCTTGTGCAGCCCCAGGCGCCGCCGATTCATTTTTGTGTGGCGCGTGTTGGTCGCCTCAACCGGCAGGCCCGTGGCCGCCAGCATCTCGCCCAGTGCATTGCGCGCGATGTTCACCGCCGCCTCGTCGCGCCTTGCGGGAGTCAGCGTCGACTTGATGTCCTCGCGCCTATCTCCACTCACAAACTCGCTCAATCGCAGTGCGCCCTTTGCCTTGTTGCACGACACGCAGGCCAGTACCCGGTTGCCGATATGATCGCCGCCGTGCTTCGCCTTGGCCCTCACGTGGTCGATCTGGAACGGCCCCGGCCCGCCGCAATACGCGCAACGTCCGCCCCAGGCGCTCATGAGGCGTTCTCGCAGGCTCAGACCTGGCTCGTGATCTCGCTGCCCTGCGCGCAGTCCGAACGCCACCTGTTCAAACGCAAGCCCGCTCACGGGTGCCCATGCCATTAGTCGCCGCACCCAGGTCTCTGTCGTGAGTAGCCGGTGCCGGATGGATGGTGCCAGCCTGTGGCTGTAGTGCCGGCGCGGATTGCGGTATCGTCCATGCCTTGCCCGGCGAGCATGCCGGAGCAGTCGTCGCCGGTAGAGCAGCTTGCTGATATGGTCAGCCCGGTGTTCCAATTCCAGAAGCGTTACGGCATGTGCGGCGTTTCCGTCCTTCCGCACCAGTGCGATGCCGGTGGTCTTGCTGCCGGGGTCAATCTTCTCTTGCAGCGGTTGCAACGCGCTGCCCTCAACTAATCGATCCACGAGCCGAATGGTGAACGGCATGACCCGATGCACGCGAGCGCGTCCACGCTCCAGCATCTGCCGTGCCCGTTTTTCAGAGCATGGCATGATGGGGTGGCCGTGCTGGTCAAGTACAAAGACACTCATGTGATGGCAGCCCTTTCTTACGCTTACGCAATCTTGGTTCTGGCCCTTTCGGTGACCGTCATCATTGCTGTGTGGCGTGCAAACAAAGAGCGCATCAAGTCCGATCTGCGCCGCTTGGTCGCATGGCTCCACTTGCGCTGACCATAAAAAAGCCCGGCGCGAACCGGGCTACCCTTACGGGCCTTGTGACGCCTTCTTTCGACGGTCTCATCTCGGGAATGTTGCGCGTGTGTGCGTGCGGCAAGGCGTTTCGTGCCTGCCCCGGCTTGTCTGCCCCTGCCGCTCCAAGCGGCGCTGCTGATGAAGCACAGCGCGCATGGTCTTTAACACCTCGCACAACGTAGGCCGTTGTCGGCCTGACCCTGGCCGCACACTCCCGGTTGCCCAGGCGGGCGGCGGCCTCTCCACTGCAATCAAATGTCATTGATCGATGCCAGCGCCTTGGCCATGGCGTCCTGCGCCTGGTGCAGCACATTCGCCGCGCGTGTTCGCTGCTGTGCGTAGTCATCACGCAGGACAAATCCATAGCGGCCCAGCGCATCGTCGCTGTCGCGCTCCGGGCGTCCCGCAGGAAACCGCAGGGTGATCCGACAGGGCATCTGTCCGGCAAGGTGCAGGTAGCCCATGGGCGGCGTCTTGGTCTCCCGGCTGGCGACTTGCAAAGTGACAATGTCGCCGGTCGGTACCGCCGGAATGTTGCGCTCGATCTGCTCGCCGTGGCTCGTGCCCATGCCGCCCTCGCTGTGGCTTAACTGCATGGTTTTGCGCGCATAGTCGCCGGTACCTAGCTTCTTGCTGACGTACTCAGCCGTATCCGGGTCTGGCGTGCGCAGCACAACCCATGACCCCAGGTTGCCAGCCAGCGTTTGTGCGCCGTCGTTGCCGTAGTTTTTTCGGAACTGTGCGATGGTTTGGATGCCCAGCCAGACGCTTGCGCCGTATTTCCGGCCTTTTGTTAGCTCGGTCAACACGGTGTCCACCTTGCCGATGCTGTCGAACTCATCGAGCGAAAACATCACCCGCCGCTGCGCGCTCTGTGTAAGTGACAACACGGCGATGGCGGCAATGTCAATGATGGTCGCAATCAGATAGCGCAGCAGTTCCAGTTGGTCGTCAAGATAGGTCGCGAACAGCCACGACTGGCCGTCCGCAGCGATGAATTTGCGCACCGAGAACCCGTCGCGACCCGCTGATGGGTCGAGCATGAAGAACGCTGCCGTGCGCTCCTGCGCTGTGCTGCGCACCGAACCGAACATGCGTTCATTGCCCTCTGCGAGGTAGGGCGCTGCGTGCGTTCCTGCCAGGAATTCGCGCAGTTCCTCGACATCAGCGATAGCCACGAAATGCAGGAAGTCCTTGTTGGTTGCGTTGGGTCGCTCAAGCAGCTTCATCAAGATTGCCGAGATGAAGTTTTGCGCCGCCAGCGTCCAGGTCTTGTCGCTGCCTTCGCCGGTCGGGCAGATGCTTTTCGCCATCGACATGCAGTCCTCGACTGAGCGCAGTTCGGCAAGAGGGCTCCACGGCGCACAGCGCGAATCGAGCGGGTTCAGGATCACATCACCACGGGTCTTGCTGTAGTACCGCGTCGCGAGGTCTGCGCCCGAATCGATGGCGATGACCCGCTGGCCGTCCTTTTCCATTTGGTCAAGCACGGTCTTGAGCACCACGGTCTTGCCCGAGCCGGTCGTCCCCACGAGCAGGGCATGCACGACCTCCAGTTCCGCGGGAAAGGGCACGCCGCCGATCTGGAACCGGCTGGCCTGTTTGCGTACCGCGCGGGCAACCTGCCAAGCCATCAACTGACGCGAGCCGGACAGATACTTGCTCGGGCCGAACCAGTCCGCCCAGGGCACCAGGTCATCCCAGCCGCGCTTTGCCACGTACCACGCCGGGGCCATGCCGATTGCCCAAGACGCCACGCCCCATGCCCAGATCGGCAGGGGCAGGGCGGGCAGGACAAGGGAGCCCAGGGCCAGCGGCATCCAGAGCCAGCGCCAAGACGCGTGCGCGTGTCGTCCCGAATGCGCGCGGCTATGCACGGCCCCAGCGATGACGATGAGCGCAAAGAACGAGCGAAGGATTACGCCAAGCATTTTTCACCCCTGCTTTTTTCCGCCATTTCCTGCGCCGCCCACGCCATAAGCTCGTCGTCCCGCGCGATGTCCTCGCACAGTGCGTCGGCCAGGTTGATCAGTGCGGCCCTGTATCCGGGGTACACGTCCCAAAGGATCCCGTTGACGTAATAGGCGCTCCGCAGGGCTTCGCTCAGCCGCGCATGGATCGCGGCCTTGCGCAGCGCTGGTGCAACCCGTACAGCGCCCTTGAACACGGCCCTGTGCCCCGCAAACGGATCGCCCGGCTCCACGCGCGCCATGTCGTCCAGCGTCTCCCGTGCGGCCTCGTAGCTGCTCTTGTTATGCATGGCGCGCTCCCGCAAGCAGGTTGGCCATCGCGACGGCCAGCGCGGCTTGCTTGACCGGAAAGTCCAGCGTCAGTGCATCGCACGCGCTGCCGTCCGGGTTGTGGCGCCGGACTTGAACGCGGTCGCCGGCGCACTCGATCTGGAAGAAGCCGGTCGGCCTGGACTTCGCCGGTCGGCAATCAATCTTGATGGGTTTCATGTCGGAGATCCTTTCAGGGTGCAACAGCGGCGGCGGCTGCTGCTGGAACAACAACAGCGGCTGCTGGAACAACCGCGGCGGCTGTGGTCGCCACAACAGCGGCAGGCGCAACAGCAACTGCGGCTGCGGTGCCAAGGGCTACCGGCGCAACACTGGCGGCGAAGGGAAAAACAAGAAGGAAAAGAAGGATGCTCATGGCTCGCTCCGGTGGTTACTTGAAATAGGGCTTCAACATTTCTGCCGCGTGTGCCCGCAATTCCCCCGCGATGCGTTGCAGTGCCTGCTGAATCACCGGCTGCCGCAGTAGCTCGCGCTCTGCTGCGCTGATCCAGTCCCCTGTAACGCCATCTGGCGGAATCACGAAAAAATGCGTCTCGACATCAGCCCCTGAATCGAAGCGCGCATCGGCGTAAAGAAAGGTCGATGTGTGCACCCCGTCTCTCTTGCTGCGCAGGGTGCAACGCCCGCCGGTGCTGACCGTCAGGTCGGGTAGCGTCGCGCCCGACACGCTGGTTTTCTCCATCTCAACGTGAATGACTTCAAACCGCCGTTCGGTGTTGAATGCCGATGCTTCTGCGGAAAGGCCGTCCGTTAGCACGCCACGCGCAACGCTGATCGCTTCCTGCGCGATTGGGTGCGAAAGCAGAAGCGCCGTGATTTCCGCCTCGTATTCACCCGCTTCCACGGTGACCCTGTAGGCGTCGTCGTCCACAGTCACGAAGAACGACACAACCCGGCTACCCTGGCGCGTTTGGGCAACGACACTGCCGCGCACGTCAACAGAACGCTGCGGCCCGTCGTGCAGCACGATTGCGTCGATCTGCGGGCTGTTGATCGTCACCATTGGTAGCGCATGAAAAGCCCGTGCAGGGCGACGGGCAGGGCGCAGCACGCCACGACGACAGCCAGCGCAGCGGCCTCTCCTGCGGGCGATCCGGTTGTGTAGAGGTACAGCGACCGGCGCCGCCGTCCATCTGGCGGCCATCGCAGCGGGATCCCTGTCGGTGTGCCGATGTCAAGTGCGAGGTGCAGCAAAGCGCCCACAGCAAAGCCAGCGGTAAGGCAGGGCAAGGGGGAAAAGATCATCGCGGGCAGGCTGGCGGCGAGCAAGGCCAGCCACCACACAGGCCAGTGCGTCCACGTCCGGTGCCGGAGCATCAGCGGCTTTTCTATCCAGTCCGGGGCGTTGGCTCCTGCGGTAATCCCGGCAATGGCGCAGGCTGCCGCCTGGGGGTGAGCATCCCAAAACAAAACGGCCAGGGCGATGCTTACGCAGGCCCCGGCCATGACATGCCCGCCTCTGGTCACAACCGCACCTTGCAGTTCTGGTTCAGTTCTCTGGCCGCAGCGCACATGCGTCGCCAGTCCTTGAGCAGAGGGTGATCCGGCTCCAGTCGCCGCCCGGCAATGAGTGCCAGCGCGTCGAGGTCGGCGCCTGTAACCAGGCTGCGCAGGCGCTCCAGGCAATCCCTGCGCAGTGCCCGGTAGAGGTCGCGGGCATGAGGCGACAACGCCTCCGGTTGGAGATCCTGGGCGTCGTCGCGGCGCATCACTTCACCCCAGCCTGTCCGGTGTTTTCGCGGCCAGCTTCGGTGCCGGTGGTGCTGCCCGTGCCGCTGGTTTCCGTGGTGCCGGTGTCAATGGCCGAATCCAGGGCAAGCTCGACTTTGCGTCCGCTGATCAGCCCATCGCCGTACCACGGAGCGCCGCCTTCGGCCCACACCCAGCCGGAATCGCCGCCTTTGAAGCCGGACGCTCCGAGCATGAAGCGAACGTCATCGCCGCCGGCGAAGTCGGGGGTGAACGCGCCGCCATGCACCTGCTTTTCCGCCTTCTGTTGGGCCGCATCGAGGGTGGCCGGGGGGATGGCAAGGAATGCCGCAATGATGGTTTTACGCGCCGCATCCGAGTTTGCCATTGCCTGGGTGGGCAGGCGATCAGAAAGTTCGGTCAAAACCAGGTTTGCATAGGCAACACGAACGGCCTGGCCGCGCGCCCAGGACGCCTGTGCGGAGCATCCAAAACAGGCAATCGGCCAGCCGAGAACGGGTTGCGAAACGGAAATAATTTCCCGAGCGGCGGTGACGTGCGGATCCTTTGCGCCACGCGGTTGTGCTGCGACGTACTCCGGCAGCGCCTTCAAAATCAGAGACATGGCTGGAATCGAAATCGTGGCCTTGGCAGTGGTGTTGTGCTTCACCTCGCGGTTCGCTTCAACCTTGCTTTCCGTGCTGGTCGAGACGGCCTGCTTGACCGTCGAATCGGCGCCGATGCCATTTTTGCCGCAGCCGCCAAGTGCAATAGCAAGGCTGGCGGCAAGCGCGGTGAGGATAAGAGGGTTACGCATGGTGCGTGATTCCTTTCAGTGAGTTAAGTTTGGCAAGCCGCAAAGTGGGCCGGCCTTACCCTTGCTGCGCCTAGTGCAATCAGCAGGGCAAGGGGGAAGAGCAGGGCGCATCTTTATTTGCCGTCCCCCTTGATCGCGCTGCCAATGGCGTTCTCGATTTTTTGCAGCGTGCCCTGTTGCTCGTGCGATGCTTTTTCCGCATCCGCACGCAACTGCGCCGCTTGCTCGCATTCGGTTTTCACGCGCAGCGCATCGGCTTGGGCCAGCGGTGAACTGGCTGTCAATGCTGTGTCAAACCGCAGGTCGAACCGGGCTTTCTCGCACCGCTGCTGCGCTTGCGCGGCCTGCACGGATGCGTCGGTGGTGTGGCTTTGACCGATGTACAGGAATGTGCCCAGCAGGCCGGTAATTGACAGCAGGGCGACGACGATGATGGTTGGCATGTTCAATCCTTTCGGGTAAGTGGTGATGTGCCTTGCTGCACCTGGTGCAGGATCAGGCTTGCGCTTGCGCTTCTTCGTAGATGCGCCGCAGCCATTCGGGCAGCGGTGGCGCGTCGGGCGGCTCCGGATCCCAGTAGTGGCAATTGCGCACCGCCAGAAGCCCCTTGACCCCCTGCGGCGGATTGGGGTGAATGCGCGATTCGCAGAACAACTCACCAGCGAGCACGGCGCGGTGAGCGCAGCACGCGCAGGCGCAGGGTGGACAGCGGCTCATGTCTTCCCCCTTGCCCGGCTTAGTCGTTCGCACCCAGGGTCGTGCTGGTCGCCCCGGTCGCAGCCGTTGCCGCGAAGCCAGCACGCGCAGCAGGCGCAGGCTGCTTGTCCTTGGCCTCGGTTGCCGCCACAGCCGCCTTGAGCGCAGCGATGATTTCGTCATCAGACAAGTCGAGCGCGCCGGCCTTCTCGGCCAAGTCTCCGATCTGTCCTTTGCGTTTGGCATGGCGCTTTGCGGCGTCAATTTGGGCTTGGATTTCGGCTTGTTTTTTCAGCAAGCGTTCAATTTTCATGGTCATGGTTTTCTCCTGTCGTTGAGTTAAAAAATGTCGTCTTCGGTAATCTTTCGGTGCGTAATGCGCTGCATTGCCGCATCGATGGCCCGCCAACGCCGTTCATGTCCGGGCCGCGCATGGCGCAGTAGCGCGGTTGCCTCTGCGCGCGGAAACATTGCGTTGATTGCCGCCGCGTAGTCCGCCCAGGCTTTTTCCGACTCTCTGGACAGCTTGAACAGTTGCGTTCGCCGGTTCATGCCGCTTCCTCCTCACACAAAAGGCGATCAATGCGCCCTTGCACTGCATCGAAAATCTTCTGCGGCGAGCATCCACACATGCAATGCAGTTGCAGCCGTCCGTTCTCGTAATGAATTTCAAGGCTGGATGTGAACCCGCCTCTGTGCGCAGGGCATCGAGCGAACCAATGCCCGCTGTCGATGCCGTCGCAGGCCAGCAGGAGCGCCTTTACGCTGTCGTTGTTGGTTTCCATGTCATGTTCAGTAGGGGTCGTGCTCATAGTCGTCGGCGGCCGCTGCATCTGCGAGCATTGCGGTTCCCAGGCCGACGAGCAGGGCAAGAACCGCGCTTGCGCCGAGGGTGATGAACAGTAGGGTTGCGGCTCCAAACAGGATCTGCATGTCGTTCTCCTTGTGCTCCGTCGTGGAGCGCATACCGTGTGCTGCACCAGGTGCAATCAGTCCTCCGCAAAAGCCTGAATATCCAGAACGTGCCCCACAAACATGCCGGCGGTGAAGGCAACAATCAGCCCGGCCGGGTAGCCAGCGGCCACGGCAAGCAGTCCGATAAGCAGGCCACCCGCGCGCGCCAAGATCCCCGGCGTCGTCGCAGCGGGTGCCGGGCGGTGTTGGGTGCGTGCGATGTGTGCGATGTGATTGGTTTGCATGGTGTTCTCCGTTGGCGGCCCAAGATCGGGCCATACCGTGTGCTGCACCAGGTGCAATCGCAGCGTCAGGGAAAGAAAGCCACGCCGCCCGGCCTTTGGTTAACCCTTTGGTTGGGCCTTTGGTTAACCCTTTGGTTGGAATTTGGTTAAGCAAAACTCCGGACGAAAAAAAACCCGGCGCGGAGAACCGGGCCGGGCAAACGGCGGCATGGCGCCGCCAGGGGTTGAAACTGTGTTCCGTCAGGGCGAGAGGAACGCGCCGCCTACGCTGGACTTGCTGCTGCTGCCGCGCTCCAGGCCGACCTTGTATTGCCTGCCGTCAATCGTTCCCCCACCGAAGAATGTCGCTCCATCGCGGGCAATGGAGACACCCTCTGGCCCGCAGGAGTAGGCAAGCCGAGAACCGATCTGGGCCTTGACTTCATCGCCCGTAATCGGGGTGATGGATGAGACATCTGGGGCTTGGCAGGCCGACCGGATGCGCCGGAGATCCAGCCCACGAGCGGCCCTGTCCGCCGCAGATTGCAGCGCCTCGGCAGACGGCCATACGCGCCCCGTGAGCCGGTTAGCAAGCGCTGTTTCAGCCGCAGACACCACGCACGCGGCCTGCACCTGGCTGGACACCCAAGCTGCCGCCATGGCCGGGGCAAAAATGGGCGAGGCATCCGACGGCCAGCCCGACGAACACGGCTGGAGCGCCCGAGCTTCTGGCAAGCCGGCGCGGCTCAGTGCTTGACCCAATACCGGCGCCAGCGGCACCTCGACGGACGCCGAGCGACCCGCCGTGTTGTCCTGTTCGCGGTGACTGCGAACACCGGCCTGCGCCGGAGCAAGGGCCACGGCCACCATGAAAGCCAGCGCAACGGCGGCGCGGGTCATTGCGGGGCTCCTGGGGTTTTGCCGTCCTTGAGCGTCATGTACCGCTGATAAGCCGCGCTGTGTTTTGCCATCACGCTCCATTTCGCATTATTCGCCTCTTCCTTCTGTTTTGCGGCACTCGCCGCGAGTTCCGCCCGCAGGCGGGCCATGGGGTTAAACGCCCCGCCGGTGATGTTGCAATCGTTTTGCTGCTGGACTTCGCACAACGGAACCAGGCCCATGAGATTGCCGCCCGCATAGCCATTCGGGTTTATGGCGTAAGACTGGATGTAAGCCTCGACTTGGCAGGACTGCATCCGGTACACCAGGCCATCCAGTCCGCCGGACATGCCAGACTCACGAGTAAGGCAACCGCCCAGCGCCTGGCTGTAGTAATCGGGATCGATAAAACCCGATTGAATGCCCCAGGCCACCCAGCCTGTAATAGTTGGCAGGAAGCTGCCGCCCACCCTGCGGTTGCCAGCCAGGACGTTGCCGTTGGCGACCGCAGTTGACGCCGCCCTCCAACTGGCCGCCGTCGGCTGTTCCGGGGTCATGGCCCAAAGTTTGCCCATGTAGTCGCCGTTGACCATGGTGAGCCTGTAGGCGATCAAGTTCGGGTCAAAGTTTGACGGCGCAACACCCGTTTTCATCGTGGTTGATCCACCGCCCGAATTGAACGTGCGGGACTGCTCGATGCTCATATCCGCCGATGCGGTGGCGGACGCAACAACAGAAATCAATGCAAGGGCAAACGCAATCTGGTTCATCTGGATCTTCATAATTTTTCCTTCACTTAAATTCGTTAGTTACTGCTTGATCGGGCCTTGGCACACGCCCAGCGTGGGATCCATGGCCGTTGCAATCCGGACTGCTTCAAAAAGGCAGCTCCAATGGCCGTTTTCGCGGCACTCCTTTACTTTCGGGTAATTGGGAGCACAGTCCGAAAAGTTCGTGAGATCCTTGCACGGGCCAACCAGCACCTGCGACTTCATGCTGCACTGCGCATCAAGCACATTCTGATGAACGATCTGGTAGGGCGCCTCAGCGATGAGTTTTACCCCTGCGCATCCGCCCAGCCCGACCATCGCCAGCAGTCCCGCCAAAATCAACTTTTTCATCACGCATTCCTTTCTTTATTTGGTTGAAGAATCATTTGTTGCGCGCTTGACCAGACTCCATCACTTCCTTGCACTGCATCGGCCCAGCGGACGCGGGAGACACGCAATCCAGCGCAATGCGTATGCGGAAGCCGGGCGGGAAACCCCCCAGCTTGCTTTGCAACTCGGCCCGCCCGGTGCCTTTGCAAGCCGTGACGTCAGCCAGCGTTGAGCCATCGCACGAAACGTGCAATTCCGTTGTTTTGAGGGACACAGAGGGAGCGCCGGGTGCGCTGGTCAAATGGCAATCGATGGCGGGGGCGCCCAGCGCGCCTTTGCTGGACGCGCACCGAATAGTGGCGCCGTAGTAAAGCGTCTCGGGGTCGGACGGCGTGGCTGCCTGCGCTGCGGCCATGTTTGCCGCGATGACTGCAAGTACAGCGAAGATGATTTTCGACTTCATGGTGATTGACCTCTTTGGTGGTTGATGGGCGCGAAACTGCGCCCATACTCTGCTGCTGCTGCCAGTGCAATTTCTGAACTGCGTGTCACCAGCCGATGCTGACGCCGCCGCCGTAGCTCGAGACGCCTCCTGCATAACCGGCCGTGAACTTGACTTGCATCCAGGGCTTCGGGTTTTTGATCAGGCTGATCGCAACCGCGTTTTGCCCGCCCTGGGAACCCATCGCCACGCCCACCCCCTGCGTGTAGCCGGGCGGGAGGGCGATTTGAGAGGCTGCCATGGCGATTGCGCCGGTCTGATCGATGCGCCGCTTTAGCGAAGCCGCCACGCCGTCGATGCGCGAATTGACCGCATCCAGTTGGCCCATCGTCGCTGCGTCGCTCGGCATGACGCCCGGTGCGACGTTGGTAATCCGGCGCTCAGAACCGGGCGATCCGACTGACACCACGTTTGCTTGCCCGCCGTCGCTCGAACCTGCGCCGAGTGCGACGGAGTTATTGCCCGTGGCCTGCGCCCCTGCGCCAAGCGCCACGCTATCCGCACCTGCGGCATTGGCCTGTGCGCCCACTGCGGTCGCGGGGTCGGCGTTGGCTCGCGCTCCTGCGCCGATGGCTACAGCGCCGGTGGTGCGGGTATCGCCGCCAAGCCCCGGCGTCGTGATGGTTGCCCCTTGGCCGATGGCCACGGCCCCGGCATAGCCGCCGGTGTCGCCACCACCTGTAGCAAGCCCGCCCGACGAAGCCGGAGCGGTGTTTTGCAGGATCTTTCCATTGATGGTGCCGACGGTGGATTGCAGGGCCGTAATGGCTTGCGTGTTGCTGCCCACAGTGGATTGCAGGCGGGTGATGGCCGTCGCGTTGTTCTGCACACCCTGCGCCGCTTGGTTCGCTGTGACCTGCGCAGCCTGCGCCGTGGTCTGCGCCGTGCCCACGGTGGATTGCAGGGTCGTGATCGCTTGTGCGTTGGTTTGCACACCCGCCGCCGCTTGGGTGGCCGTGGTCTGAGCAGCCTGCGCCGTGACCTGCGCAGAAGCTGCCTTCGTGCTGGCCTGTTGCGCCGTGGTCTGTGCCGCATTCGCGGTGGTCTGTGCAGCCGAAACAGAGTTTTGCAAACCGAGCACGGCTGCGGTGTTGCCCGCGATGTTGGCGGTGTTCGTTGCGATAGCCTGTGCGTTTGTGTTGGATTGCTGCAAGCCCTGCGCCGCCGCGTTGGCCGCCTGGTTCGCCGTGGAGAGCGCCTGCCCGGCAGTCCCGGTCGTCGAGGATAGGGCACCATCGAGCTTGCCCAGCGCCCCTGCAACCGATGTTTGCGTTGTGCCCTGCACCTGATACGTCGGGGCCGAAATCTGGCCCGTCACGGCGCTATACGTTACCCCACCGCCCAGCGCTGATGCTGTGCTGTTGCCAATGGCTTGCGCGGCTTGGCCGATTGCGCCCGTTGCAGCGGCCTGCGCGGCTTGGGCTGTGGTGAGCGCCTGCGTGGCGGTGGACTGCGCGGCAGTCGTGGCGGCATCAACCACACCAATAGCCGAAACAAGGTTTGTTTGCGCCTGGCCCTGCGCAGTCAGTGCGCCAAGATTGCCGATCGCCGCCTGAACACCCTGAACTGCGGACTGAGCCGCCCCGGCGACCTGCCCCGCTTGCTGCGCACCAGCCAGTGCCGAAGTGGCGGTGTTTTGAGCGGTTGTCACCGAGCTTTGCAGGGCGCTGAGATCGGCGGCGCTACCCGATTGCGCGTTTTGCAAAGCAGTAATGGCCGTCGCGTTGGTTTGCGCGGCTTGCTGTGCAGCCGTAGCGGTTTGCTGGGCGCCTGCGGCGGTTTGGGCTGCGCCAAGAGCCGTGTTCTGCGCGGACGAAGTGGCAAAGTCGAGCTTGCCGAGCGCCCCGCCCACGGTGGTTTGCGTGGTGCCTTGAATGCTGTACGAGGGCGCGGAAATCTGGCCCGTCGTGCTGTCGTAGGTTGCCCCACCGCCCAGCGCAGCGGCAGCGCTGGTGCCCACCGATGAGCCGGTGGCGGCAGCGGCTTGCGTTGCCGTGGTCATGGCCTGATTCGCCGTGGTGAGCGCCTGATTCGCTGTCGTGCTGGCAGTTTGAATCGCGCTGGTGTTCGAGGCAATAGCTGCGGTGTTCGATCCTTGCTGAGTTTGAAGGGTGGATACGTTCGTTTGCAGCGTCGTGATCGCGCTGGCGTTCGTGGTTGCGCTGGCCTGTGCCGCTGCCGCCGCGGTGCCTGCTGAACTTGCCGCGTTCGCCGCGCTGGTCACCGATGCATCAAGAGCGCTGATCGCCCCGCCCACGGTGGTTTGTGTCGTGCCCTGCACGGTGTAGCTCGGTGCCGTGACCTGTCCGGTGCTGCCGTCATAGGTTGAACCGCCGCCCAGCGCCGTTGCTGTGCTCGTGCCGAGCGTAGAGCCGACCTGCGAGGCTGCCCCTGCCGCCGCGCCTGCCGCCGCTTGCGCTGTGGAAAGCGCCTGGTTCGCTGTGTTGGTCGCTGACGTGAGGCCGTTTTGCAGGCTGGAAATAGCGCCGCTGTTGGTTCCTTGCTGCGTCTGGATCTGACTGATGGCCGCCGCGTTGGTGCTCGCCGTGGAGAGCGCGTTGTTCGCTGTCGTTTGCGCTGCCCCTGCCGCCGCGCCTGCCGCCGCCGCTTGGTTCGCCGCGCTGGTCAACCCGGTGTCCAGCGCCGAGATCGCCCCGCCCACGGTGGTTTGTGTCGTGCCCTGCACGGTGTAGCTCGGCGCGGTTACCTGTCCGGTTGTGCTGTCGTAGGTCGCCCCACCGCCCAGCGCTGATGCTGCGCTGGTGCCGACACTTGATCCTGTCGCCGCCGCCGCCTGGGTTGCCGTGGCCTGTGCCTGCTGCGCCGCAGCCTGAGCCGCATTCGCGGTGGTCTGCGCAGCCTGGATCGCGCTGGTGTTGGCCGAGATCGCCGCCGCGTTCGTTTGAATCGCGCTGGTGTTGGCCCCGATGTTTTGCGTATTCGTTGCCTGCTGCGTTTGCAGCGCGGAAATCGAGGCCGCATTGCCGTTCGCGGTGGCCTGCGCAGCCTGCGCGCCCTGTTGCACGGTGTAAAGCTGGCCGCCATTGACAGCATCCAGCGATCCCGCTGCGACATTGCCAGAGCCGATGTTCGTGAGTGTGACCGGCCCGCCGTTGGTTTGTCCGGCAGTTGCACCCACGAGCGTTGCCGTGTTCGTTGCTGTGGATTGCTGCGCGCCAGCGCTGTTTGTGTACTGCACGGCGCTGGCGGCGGAACCCCCCGCTGCGCTGATCGCTGCGTTGAGTTGGTTTAGGTTTACCGCGCTGGTGCCCGTGGTGCCCGGCGCCACGTTGATGATTTCTCGCTGCTGCGTGCTGCTCCCAACTGACACCACGTTTGCGGCGCCGCCATCGGTGGAGCCCGCACCGATGGAGACGGAGTTATTACCAGTGGCCTGCGCCCCTGTACCAATCGCTACCGAATTGCCGCCGTTGGCCACGGTGGATGTGCCGGTAAGGGACTGGTAGGACACCATGCCCGTTGAGGTGCCGATAGCAATGTTGCCGTTGGTTTGCGTATGGCCCGATGCGGCCGCTGTGGATGCGCCGGAGCCCAGGGCCACGTCGCCCGTGCCTGCGGCGGTCGTGGATGCTCCAATGGAGGCGCTATAACCGCCCAGCGCCCCGGCGCTATTGCCCAGCGCGGTGCTGTAGCCTGCGGCTGCTGATGAATATGCACCAGCAGCGAGGCTACTTGCGCCAGCCGCCGAGTTCGCGTAGCCAAGCGCGGTGCCGTGGCTGCCGGATGCGCCGGAGTACGTGCCCACGGCGGTTGAACCGCCGCCTGTGGCCGATGCGCCCGCGCCGGTGGCGATGTTGCCCTGCGCGTCCTGTTGTGTTGCGTTTGCTGACGGTACGCCGGTACCGGTGGCAGTGCCGCCGGACGCGGCGAATGCCGGTGTGGCAAACATCGCCACGGCCAGCAACACAACGCGCGTCGTCAACCGCAGTTTGAAATTCTGTGTTGCGACTTGAACCCCGATTTGCTTCATGGTTAGCTCCGGTAAACGCCTTGCGGCATACCGTGTGCTGCACCGGGTGCAATCAGGCACAGGGCACAAAAAACCCGGCACTTGGCCGGGCGCTCTTGCTCTGCTCTGGATTACTCGCCAAACCCGGCCCGGCTGCGCTCCTTGTCCTTTTGGAATTCCTTCTCGAGCTCGTCTTTCTTGTCCAGCGCCTTAAATTTGTCCTCCCTTTCAAGCAGCTTCGCCATTTCGTCTTTTTGCTGGGCACTGCCGTACTTTTCAACAAAATTTTCCATCTGCTCGCGGTCCGCCTGGTTCTTGTCTACGCCTTTTGCTTCGTCTTGCTGCGCGCCGTTGTGCCCCGCCTGGCGGATGGTCGAATCGGCCAGCCTGTCCACCAGGTCGCGAAGCTCTTTCAAGTCGTCTTTGGCCGCGGGGGCGCCTTTATCGCCCGCTGCCGTTGACCCCGAATCGGTCTGCGCGGTATGCCGATCCGCCACAGCCCTCTCGGCCTGCTGGCGGGCGTAGTTGTCCTGACCGGCGCCGTCCTGGCCGCGCTGTGCGTCCGCCTTCTGCTTGTCCGCTTGATCGGCTGCGCGTTCCTGCGCGCTCTTAACTTCCGCCCCTTGCGTCTTGCCTGCTGCGTCAATCTTTTCCTGCTGGGCCTTGGCTGCTTCGGTGCGCTCCTGTGCCTTCTCGCGCTCTCGCTCGATAGCCGCCCGCTCCCTCGCCTGCTCTGCCGCTTTCTCGCGCTCTGCTTTGCTGGTCAGATCCTGGGCCAATTCTGCGCGGACTGCGCCCGCAATCGCGGCCACATGATCGGTTCCGCCGCCACCGCCGGATCGCCCGCCGGCCGCTCGATCTGCCGCCGCGCTGGCTTCCCGTCCCGCTGCGCTGAGCGCATGGCTGCGTCGTCCACTTTTTTGTCGTTATCGCGCACGCCCATTTTTTCGACGGCCTTCTCTGCGCGGTCGTACAGGTCGGGCTGGTCGCGTTTCAGGTCTTCCATCTTCTGTACGCGCTGCTCCAAATCTTGCTTGTGGTCGCCGTTGCGAAAATTCCCGGATTCCAGGCGCTGTTCTGCGGCCTTGCCTTCGTTTACCGTGAACTTGGCTTCGCGGAATTCTTCACGGCTGTAGCTGGACTTTTCCGCCGTCGCCGCCCGCCCGGTCTCTTCCCCCGTGCCCGGCTTGTCTCGCTCCTGCGCCCGCTCGGCAGGCCCAACTTTCGCGCCACTCTCTCGCGCCTGGTCGGCCTTTTCCTGCCATCCGGCTTTCGCCTCGTCGCGGGTTTTCATTTCGCCCCGCTCGACGTCCTTTCGCGTCTCCTGACGGGCAAGCTCGCGTTCCTTTTGCCCTGCGGCGTCATAGCTCGAACCACGTTCCTGCAACGCTTTGTCCATCGCATCCTGACGCGCTGAAAAGGCCCGCATCCCTTCTTTGTCATAACCCTCGATCTGCGTCTGTCCGTTCGCGTCTTTGTAGGTTGCAATGCCTCGGTCGTTCAAGCCCTTTTCTAGGGCTTCGTTGTAGGTCTTGTTCATCTCCGAGACCTGCCCATAAATGCTTTCCTTGGCATCAATGGCCCGCGCGTTTCCGTCCTCACTCATGGTGGCGTTGCTTACCACGTTGTGGGTATGCAAATGCGGATCGCCCGATGCGCTCATGTGGTGCTCGAACTGCGCAATCTGCGCGTTGCCGGTGTGCTCGTGCTCGGTCTTTCCGCCGCTGGTCACCCTCGTCCCAATGCCCGCTTCCAGCTTGTCCATCACAGCTTGAACCGCCTCGCGGTGCGCGTCCATGGCGTCCTGATTTCCATGTACCACGGCCTCCATAGAAACGCTCTTGGGGGCGCTCACGGTCACGTCATACGCCGCCGTCCAGTTGCTCCGCTCATCGCTCATAACGCGCTCGCCGCTGGCGTCGGTGATGCGTCCTTGCAGGGCGTCAACCAGGTCGTCTTTCGACACCTCACCGGCCCGGCCTTGTTGTGCTGCGAGCGAGCCCGCCCACTGGCTCGGCACGTCCTCGCCCGCGTAATACTCTGCCGCGCCGTTCTCGCCGGCGTCCTGAACGTGCTTGCCGTAACCGATCGAATTCACTTTTCCGATGGAGATCATTTCTTCATTGCTCCTGCCAGGGCGGCCGCCAATTCCTTGAACTTTTCAATCAACTGCTCGGTGCGTGCCGCGTGCGCAGTCTGCTGGTCTTTCAGTTCATCAATGCGCTGCCGCTGCTCGGCGATGACACTCAGCATTTCGGCGTGCTGCGCTTCGACCAGCTTGCTCAGAATCGCGATGGCCGCCGCGCTGTCCACGCGCTCGCGATGAAGCAACGTGCGGGCGTAGGTGCCGAGAGGCAACCCGGCTTCCGCTGCGCGCTGCTCGATTTCTGACAGTTCCACTTTGGGGATGCGGACGCTTAGGACTTTGCTGCTTTTCATGGGGTCACTTTCACGCTTGACGGGTGTTTACAGGTCATGCTGCACCGGGTGCAATCCGCCGAATTCCGGTGCCGTGGCGGACTACCCCTGTAAACGCCTTCACGCCTGTATTAGCGCGGGCTCTGCCGCGCGGACGTAAACACCGGGCCGGGGGTATGTAAACGTCTGGAAGGCGCATGTCTACGGGGTTTGCACGGCAAGCGCAGCTTGCAAGGGTGCGTATCTCTCCGACGACACACTTTCTGATCAGGAGGCGCTGCGATCTGTCGGACGCGCGGGTTTCGGTTCGGGCGCTGGCCTCACTCGGGCGAGGAACCGCGCAGCGTGGCTCCGAGACTCGCTCGATCTGCTGGGCCGCGCATCACCCATGAGGGGGCCAGATCGGGCGATCCGGCGTCACCCACGAAGGGGTCGCATTCGTCGCTGGTCGCGCATCCGCACAAAGGCGCGCATCCGTCGCCGGGCCATCAGCGGGCGATCCGATCACCCCTCTCTGGCACGTATCCGTCGCTGGCCGTCATTCGTGGATGAGCGAAAAAGCCGGGCAAGGGGAAAGCCGGGCAGGGGAAAGCGGGCATGGGGCTTCGCCTGCTATCCGTCGCCGAGCGCATCCGTGAGCGGCCCATAAACGGCGCTGGCGGGCTTCCGTGTCTGGAGCAATACCAGCACAAGGGCGCGGCCATGAAAGGCCCGCATTCGTCGCTGTGGTGCGTTCTCCGCTGGTTGTATGAATCGGGCGATCCGGCGCATCCAGGGATGAGCAAAAACCGTGAGCGGGGAAGGTGCCCGTCAGGGCGCCGAAACCCCACTCACGTTTTTTTGCGAGCGATCATTTCTGTCGGTGATGGGCAGGGGAAAGCCGGGCAGGGGGCTTCGCCTTGCGAGCGAAAAAAAACCCGGCGCGGTGGCCGGGTCTGTGGCGTCATTCGTCGCTGGAATTTTCGGTGCCGACCTTCAGGATCTGGTTGGCAACCCGGAAGATCCGGGCGGCGCTGCGCTTGGCGAATTCCTGCGCGTTGACGTCTGAAGAACCGAGCCAACCTTGGATGTAGGCGCGACTGCTTGACAGGGCTTCCTCGTCGAGGCCGAGCATCGCGGCAACGATGTGTGCCACGGATTCGGCTTCGACTTCCTTGTAGGCTCCGTCCATGTTTTCGTGCTCTACGATGCCTGCGTCACCGATATGTCCGAGCAGCACGTGGGCCAGCTCGTGCGCGGCGGTTTTGACCGGAAACCGGGCCAGGGGATTGATGGCGATGCCCTGTGCACAGGCGTATCCCTGCATGTTGCCGTTCGGTGAATCGAACGCGATCTGTGCGATGTTCAGCGCAGCGCAGGCGCGGTCGAGACTCCATTCGGGAGTAGTGGGTTCTTGCAGGGGTTGCGCATCCGGCCCTGCCTCGACTTG
>NZ_MEGQ01000030.1:43269-43730 GCF_001725585.1 Thiomonas sp. SCN 64-16
TGGTGTAGCGTGAACCAGTTGTTGCGCAAGATGAAGATGGTTTTGGTGTCGCTGCCGGGTTCGGATTTGTCGTCGTCCTCTTCGTCGCGGCGGGCGTGAATAGTGACAGGCATGACCATCGCCCAGGCCCGTGAGCCGCGCTTGACTTGGTAGCCGAGTTTCTTCCATCCGGCGTAGCTTGCGACGGGGGCCAAGGTCTCATTACGGAGAATCGCTTCTTCGGCCAGCAGGGTCACGTTTCCTGCGCTGTAGTGGTGAAAGAGGCGATAGGCGGCGGACAAGGTGCCGGGTTGGGTCAGCGCGTGGTTCAGCAGGCGCATCCAGTCGGGTTTGTTGCTGCCCTTGTCGGCGCGTTCGGTTTGGGCTTGGGTTTGTTGACGTGCGGCGTTCATGGCAAGTTCCTTTGCGTTGTGGCGCGGGCGGGGTGCTCGCTGAGCTCCGCGCGGGCGTGGGCCTTCGCC
>NZ_MEGQ01000031.1:0-1158 GCF_001725585.1 Thiomonas sp. SCN 64-16
AACCAATTCGCGATCCTTTACGCCGAGCGATTCACCCAACCCATTGCGTAAGATGACCACCGACTTTCCCACCGCGTCGCTCGGTTCGTCGCAAGCGCCAACCGACGCCGTGGAAAAGTCTCCCAGCGCCTCGAACACAAAAATCCGGACAGTCCCGCTCATGTATTTTTTTGCGCGAAGCGATGCCTTTGTGGGCTCGCGTTCTGACAACAAGGTTCTCCTGCGATCAAAACAGGTGGTGACGATGCGCCAAGGATCAGTCTGCAGGTTGATGATGACGCGCCTATGGGCAAGTCCTCCCATGCCTCATGAATCGCATGCGTCATTACACGCGATGCGCAGGAGCGGGATGATCGGGTGCTACATCAGGCGGCCAGCTTCGCGCTGGCTAGCCGGTTCAGGCTCACCCCCTGCTCTGCGGCCTGGGTTGCAAGTGAGCGATGAACTTCCGGAGGGATGCGCACGCGGAACTGGCCGCTATAGTGCTTCTCGGCCAAGGGCTGCGGAATATCCTCCTCGTATTGGCGCATGTCTTCGACACTCTGCGCGACGATCCGTCGAATACCCTTGAGGGCGGCTTCAGGCGTGCCAGCCAGCCAAGACAGCGAGGGAAATTCCGCACACAGGCCCACATGCTCGCCATCTTCTGGCGACCACGTGACGCGATAAGTGTAGTGATCAGCGTTCATTTCGCGTGCCTTCCAGTTTCTCAATGGCAGCGAGCATCTGCCGCTCAGCACGGGTCAGGGTTACGCACCGTTGTGCAGCTCGCGGATCGGTTTCTCTAAATCGGGCAAATCGTTTCGGATCGTCTTCCAGACCAGCGACAGGTTGATCGTCATGTATCCGTGAGAGACGCGGTTGCGCATGGCAATCATGGTGCTCCAGGGGATGCTGTGATGCTCGGCGATGAACGCGGGGGAAGCCCTCCCGATATTACGGGCCGCTTCGCCGATGACCTCGATGTTGCGAATCGCAGCATCCTGGACGAGTCTGTTCTTCAGGAAGCTGTCTTCATCCATCCCAGCGGTGTATTCCGCAATGCGGTTGATGGCCTCGAGAATGTGGACGATGTAGTCGGGAATGCGCAACTCGGCGCGTTTCATACCGCGCGGGCCTCTGCAAGCACCACGGCACGGAACTTCTCAGGGAGATCAC
>NZ_MEGQ01000031.1:1166-31139 GCF_001725585.1 Thiomonas sp. SCN 64-16
CACCCGGGGTGAGGACATCAACAGGCACGCCCAGCAAACGCTCCAGTTCGACCTGGATGGCTGCAACATCCATTAGTGACGTTTCCGCCGTGGGATCAACCAGCACATCCAGGTCGCTGCGGTCGTCATCCTCGCCACGCACGACCGACCCGAAAACACGCGCGTTGAGGGCACGATGGGCCAGAACGATGCGGAGAATCTCGGCTCGATGGTTTTGCAGGGCTTGGGAGGGCTTCATGATCGCGCATTATCCCAGCTTCTTCGCCAGCTTCTCTGCCTCGATATGCGTGTAGCGCTTGAGCATGGCGAGTGACTTGTGACCGGTCATGCTGGCTACCTCCATGACGCCAAGGCCCAGCTCAAACAGCCTGCTTGTCGCCTCATGTCGCAGATCGTGAAACCGCAGATCAGACAAGAATGCGGGGTCGGGCGTCAACCCCTTCCCGGCGTAATTGGCTTCGCACTGGCGCCGCGCACGTGCAAGGCACAGACGCCATGATCGCTCAAAACTTTGTGACGTTGCCCACGCGAACACCCGGCCGTCGATCCGACGCGGCAGGCTTTGCAGCGCCGCCACCGCAGCACTGGACAACGCCACCGTCCGGCTCTCGCCGTTCTTGGTGTCCACCAAGTGCGCGGTGCGGCGGACGAGATCGATCCGCGACCATTCCATCCCGAGCAACTCGCCCAGGCGCATGCTGGACTCCACGGCCAGGGTGATAGCCTGCCGCATGCCGGGCGCGCGGTCAGACCGTCCGGCGTCTGCGGCAACAAGCAGCGCTTCAAGCTCACTGGGCAGCAAGCGCCGATCCCTTGCCTTGGGCAACGACGGCTTGAGAATCGACTTGACCGGGTTGCCAGAGGGCAGGGAGATGCTCAGTTCTTTTTCAACGAATGTGAACAGCCCGGACAGCGCGTTGAGATGATGAATGACTGACTGCGCAGACAAGTCTTCGGCCAGAAGTTCATCACGCCAGGCCGCCACATCGACGGCGCGGATGGCGGCAAGAAACATCGGGCCGAACCGCTCCGATGCAACGCGCATGTAGCGCATCACGTCCGCTCGTGATGCCAGCGACTGCACAGGCCCGGCCACATACCGCTCCACGACCTGCGTGAATGTGGTCTTGCCCGCGTCATCGCGCAGCACGGCGGCATTGCCGCGTTGAAGTTCGCGCTCGACCTCCCGCGCCCAGGCCTCCGCGTCGCTTTTCAGATCGAACGTGCGTGAAAGCGTCGGCATGCCGCGTCGCCGAATCTGCACCATCCAGCCTGCTTTCCGTTGCTCAAAGTACGCCATAACCGAACCCCCGATTCCCACTAGATTCCCACAAATGCTGGAAAAAATACTAGCAGATCAAGCATTCATGCGGGTTTCAGCGATTTTGTTTTCGGCCTTCTAAGCCGTAGGCCACTGGTTCGAATCCAGTCGGGCAGGCCACTTTTCAGACCGGATACTCAACTTGCTCGGGCGCAGCGCACGTGGTGGCGATCAGTTGCTGTGCGTGCGCAGGTAGTCGAGCGAGGCGGCGGTTTCGGGGCTGAGGCCTTGGGCGTTTTGTGACAGCAGGGCGTTTTCGATCTTGGTGGCCAGGGTCTTGCCGAGTTCCACGCCCCATTGGTCGAAGGGATTGATGCCGTAGAGCCAGCCTTCCACGACGGTACGATGTTCATACAGGGCCAGCAGGGCGCCGAGGTGGTAGGCGCTCAAGCGCTCCATCCAGATGAAGGTGGACGGGCGGCCACCGGGGCAGGCGCGGTGATGCGCGGCGCGGGCGGCGGCTTCGGGCGACATGCCTTGGGCCATGAGTTCGGTTTGCCAGCTTGAGGCGTCTTTGCCGTTCCACAGCGCGTCGGCCTGGCCCAGCGCGTTGGCCAGCAGCGCCATGTGCTCGCGCAGGTGGCGGTGCCAGGGATGGGCTACGGCGACGATTTCGTGGAACACGGGAACGGCGGCCTGGTGCAGCAGTTGAAAATAGGTGTGCTGCACCGGGGTGCCCACGCCGCTGATGACTGCAGGGCCGCTGACGTGGACGGGCTGCATGCCGTCGGCGCTGGTGGATTTGCCCAGCGATTCCATCAGCAGTTGTTGCAGGTACAGCGGCATGCGCGAGAACGCATCGCCGTACAGCCCGATGGAGAGCAGGGGCAGGCCAAAGCGCACGCGATAGGCGTGCGACAAGCCAGCCATCAGCCCCGGGGCGCTGCTTTCCAACGGGGTGCTGAGGAAGTGCTGGTCCATATCGTGCGCGCCGGCGTGAAGCTGGGTCACGGTTTCACGGCCGAAGGCGAGCAGCAACACCATGCCGTGGGCACTCCACAGCGAGAAGCGTCCGCCGATCTCGGGCAACGAGCGGAAGATCTGATTCGCAGGCAAGCCGAAGCGCTGCAGCGCCAGCTCAGCGTTGGCGGTGAGCGCGACCAGGCGTTGGCGGGCCTTGTCAGTGCCGATGCCGTCGCCCAGCCAGCGCAGGGCGATGTCGGCGTTGCGCATGACTTCCTGGGTGCGGAATGACTTGCTGTTGATGATGATCCAGCTGCGCTCGGGCTTGGCCGCCGCCAACGCGGCGTCGATCGTGGCGCCGTCGAGGTTGGCGACCCAGTGCACCCGGCAACGCGGAGTCTGCAGCACCGAGAGGGCGGTGTGCAGCGCGAGCATGGGGGTTTCAGAGCCGCCAGCCCCGAGATGAATGATGTCGAGCCCTTCCGCTCCGGCTTCTTCCACCCGTTGGTCTACCCAGTCGGCCATGCGGGTGAACTCGGCTTGCAGAAAGTCGGCGGCGGCCTGCGAGGGCGCATCCAGCCCCTTGGCGCCCAGCCGGGACAGCACATGCCAGGCGGGACGGTTTTCGCTGCCGTTGAGTACCGTCTTGCTCACCAGGTCTTGCGCCTTGTTGGGCAGGGCGGCGAGGGTTTTGAGCGCGGTGGCGAGCGCCTGCTCGCCGTGGCGGGTGAACTCCAGCCGCAGGCCGGCGGTGTCGATGGTCTTGGGTGTGGGCATGAGGTTCGGCGGGCAGATTGAGTCGGACGAAAATCGATCGGTGGACGCAGGGGTGAGCTGACGGGGCTTAGCTTAGCAAGGGCTTAGCGTGCCAGATCTGCTCGGCGTATTCGGCAATGGTGCGGTCGGAGGAGAACGGGCCCATGCCGGCCACATTGGCCAGCGCTTTTTTCGCCCACTCATCGGGATTGCGGTAGAGCACATCGACCTTGCTCTGCGTGGCGATATAGCTGGCGTAGTCGGCCAGCAGCATGTAGTGGTCGCCCCAGTTGACCAGCAGGTCGTAGATGCTCTGATAGCGATGCGGTTCTTCCGGACTGAAGCGGCCGTCGCGCAGGGTTTCGAGCACGCGCGCCAGCTCGGGGTTGGCGCCGACGATGGCGTTGGGCTGGTAGCCGGTCATGCGCAGATCGGTCACTTCGCCTGCGGTCAGGCCGAAGATGAAAATGTTGTCGGCGCCGACGTTCTCCTGGATTTCGACATTGGCGCCGTCGAGCGTGCCGATGGTCAGCGCGCCGTTGAGCGCCAGTTTCATATTGCCGGTGCCCGAGGCCTCGGTGCCCGCGGTGGAAATTTGCTCAGACAGGTCGGCCGCTGGAATGATGACTTCGGCCGCACTTACGCTGTAATTGGGTACGAACACGACTTTGAGCAGATCGCCCACGCGGTCATCGTTGTTGATGGTTTTGGCGACATCGTTGATGAGCTGGATGATGAGCTTGGCCATGTGATAGGCCGAGGCCGCCTTGCCCGAAAAAATGACGACGCGCGGCACGGTGACGCTGCCTGGCTGTTCGAGGATGCGCAGGTAGCGGGTGATGACGTGCAGCACATTGAGCAGCTGGCGCTTGTATTCGTGGATGCGTTTGACCTGCACGTCGTACAGCGCATCGACCGGAATGGTCACGCCGTGATGGGTTTTCAGCCACGCGGCGAATCGCGCTTTGTTGCTGCGTTTGGCGCTCTGGAACTCTTTGACGAGGTCTGAGCTGCCCAGCAGCGGGCGCAGCTTGGCCAGTTCGGACAGGTCGCGCCGCCAGTGGGCGCCGATGGTTTTGTCGAGCAGCGCGGCCAGCGGCGGATTGGCCAGCGCCAACCAGCGACGCTGGGTGATGCCGTTGGTCTTGTTGTTGAAGCGGGCGGGCCAGAGCTTGGCGAAGTCGGCAAAGATGGACTGCTGCATCAGTTCGGAGTGCAGCTTGGAGACGCCATTGACCGAATGGCTGGCGAGCACGGCAAGATAAGCCATGCGCACTGAACGCGTGCCCGATTCGTTGACCAGAGAGACGTGCCGCATGAGGTTCACATCGTGCCCGTGCTTCTGCGTCAGCCGGGTGAGGAAGTAGGCGTTGATGTCGAGAATGATCTGCAGGTGGCGGGGCAATACGCGGCCCAGCATGTCGATCGGCCAGGTTTCGAGCGCCTCCGACATCAGGGTGTGGTTGGTGTAGGAGAACACGCCCTGACAGATGCGCCAGGCATCGTTGAAGGGCAGGTGATGGACGTCGAGAAACAGGCGCATCAACTCGGGAATGGCGAGCACCGGGTGGGTGTCGTTGAGGTGGATGGACACCTTGTCGGCGAACTGGTCGAAGCCGGTGTGCGTCTGCAGGTAGCGGCGCATCAAATCTTGCACGCTGGCGCTGCAGAAGAAATATTCCTGATGCAGCCGCAGCTCGCGTCCGGCGTCAGTCGAGTCGTCGGGGTAGAGCACGCGCGAGACGTTTTCGGAATGGTTTTTCTGCTCGACCGCGCCGAAGTAGTCGCCGCGGTTGAAGGCGCCCAGATCGATCTCCTTGGTGGCCTTGGCCGACCACAGACGAAGGGTGTTGGTCGTGGTGGTGTCGTAGCCGGGAATGATGGTGTCGTAGGCCATGGCCTCGACATCGTGGGTATCCACCCAGCGGGCGCGGTCGCCCTCTTTGATCACGTGACCGCCGAACTGCACGCGGTAGACCACTTCGGGGCGCGGGAACTCCCACGGGTTGCCGTCGGTCAGCCAGTAGTCGGGCGTCTCCACCTGGCGGCCATCGACGATGGTCTGGCGGAACATGCCGTAGTCGTAGCGAATGCCGTAGCCGTAGCCGGGAATGCCCAGCGTGGCCATGCTGTCGAGAAAGCAGGCGGCCAGGCGGCCCAGACCGCCGTTGCCTAAAGCGGCGTCGGGCTCCAGATCGGCGATGGCGTTCATGTCCACACCCAGTTCGCGCAGCGCCTGGCGCAGCGGCTCGGTGATTTCCATGGCGAGCAGGGCATTGGTGAAGGCGCGGCCGATGAGAAATTCCATCGACAGGTAATAGACCTGCTTGGCGTCTTGTTCGTTGCGGGCGTGGGTGGTGTCGAACCAGCGCTCCACCATCAGGTCGCGCACGGCGTAAGACGCGGCGTGCAGCCAGTCGACCGGCTGCGCCGAACGCGGGTCTTTGCCGATCTGGAACATCAGCTTGTTGGAGATGGCGCGCTTGAGCGCCGCCACGTCGTGCGGCGGGGTGTCGTGGACGAAGGGAACGTTCGCGGCTTCGGGAATGGGCGGTTTAGGTTCGGGGGTCATGGGAGAGCGTGGGAAAAATTCGGGAGGGCAGCCTGGTAGACCACACGGTATTGTCGGGCCGCCTGCGTCCAGCTGAAGTCTTGATGCATGCCAGTTTGCCGCACCCGCGACCAGGCGCGCGGCTGGCGATAGAGGGCCAGCGCACGCCGCACCGCGTGGCGGTAATCCGCCTCGGAAAAGTTGGCAAAAACAATGCCCGTGGCCGTGCCGTCGTCGAGGGTGGCGAGATCGGCGTCGACCACGGTGTCGGCCAGACCGCCCACGGCGCGCACCAGCGGCAGGCTGCCGTAGAGCAGGCCGTACATCTGGGTGAGGCCGCAGGGCTCGAAGCGGGACGGCACGAGGGTGATGTCGCTGCCGGCAAAAATGCGGTGGGCAAAGGCTTCGTCGTAGCCGACGCGCAGGGCCACGGTGCCCGCATGACGCTGCGCCGCATGGCTGAAGGCCGTTTCCAGTTCGTGGTCGCCGCTGCCCAAGACCAGCAACTGCCCGCCGCCTTCAACCAGGGTGTCGATGGCGGCGAGTACGAGGTTGAGGCCCTTCTGCTCGGTCAGGCGGCTGACCACGGTGAACAAGGGAGTGTCTTTGCTGAGAGTCAGACCGGCTTCTTCTTGCAAGGCGGCTTTGCAGCGCGACTTGCCCGCGAGACTTTCGGCGCTGTAGTGTCGCGGAATGTGGGCGTCGGTCGCGGGATTCCACACGGCCGCATCGACCGCGTTGAGGATGCCGCTGAGGTCGTTGCGCCGGGTGCGCAGCAGCCCATCGAGGCCGAAGCCCTGTTCGGGCGTCTGGATTTCGCGCGCATAGCTGGGGCTGACCGTGGTGATCTTGTCGGGGTAAAACAGACCAGCCTTCATGAACGAGACCTGGCCATGAAATTCCAGACCATCGACTTGAAACGCGCTGGCAGGCAGGCCGAGATCGCCCATCACGTCCGCCGGGAAAATGCCCTGGTAGGCCAGGTTGTGCACGGTATAGATACACGGCACCGGCTTGCCCGCGCTGAATTTCAGGCAGGCTGCCGCAAGGCCGGCGTGCCAGTCGTGGCCGTGCACGAGGTGCGGCGCCCAGGCGGCATCGAGGCCGTGCGCCAGCCGCGCTGCCGCCCAGCCCAGCGCGGCGAAACGGCGATGATTGTCGGCATAGGGACAGCGCTGCGCGTCTTCGTAGGGATTGCCCGGGCGGTCGTACAGGCTGGGCGCGTCGAGCACATAGGCGTGTACCGGGCGGCCCTCGGCGCCTGGTACGGCGGGCAGCGTGCCAAGCAGCACGCCGACGGTCTCGCCCCAGGGTAGGGTGAATTGACCGACGGTTTCGCCGTTCGCCAAACCGGCGCGGATGGCGGGAAAACCGGGCAGCAGCACGCGCGTGTCGCAACCGGCTGTGGCCAGCGCCGCGGGCAGGGCGCCGGCGATGTCGGCCAGGCCGCCGGTCTTGAGCAGGGGGAAGATTTCGGCGCTGACTTGCAGCACGCGCAGGGCCACCCCGCCGCCGGGCCGCCCCAAGGCGGGGTGCGCCCCCTCGGGGGGCAGCGCAGGCGAAGCCGCAGCTTGGGGGCTAGGTTCAGTCATCGTCTTCCTCGTTCAGCTCGGTCTCGCCCAGCGCCCGCAGCATTTTTTTGGTCACCAGCACCACGCCGTTGCTCGTGCGCTCAAAGCGTTTGGCGTCAAGCTCCGGGTCTTCGCCGATCACCATGCCCTCGGGCAGCACGCAGCCGCGGTCGAGTATCACTTTGTTCAGGCGGCAGGAGCGGTTGATGAGCACATCGGGCAATAGCACGCACTCGTTGATGGTGCAGAACGAGTGCACCCGCACATTGGAGAACAACACCGAGTTGCTGACCGAGGAGCCCGAGAGAATGCACCCGCCCGAGACCATCATGTTGATGGTCTTGCCGTGGCTGCCGTTGTGGTCTTGCACGAACTTGGCCGGAGGAAGCTGGCGCTGGCTGGTCCAGATCGGCCATTCGGTGTCGTAGAGGTTGAGCTCGGGGGTGACCGAGGCCAGATCGAGGTTGGCGGCCCAGAAGGCGTCGAGCGTGCCGACGTCGCGCCAGTAGGGCTGGCTTTGCTGCCCGCCCTGCACGCACGACATGGAAAAGGGATGCGCGTGCGCCAGGCCTGCGCGCACCGCTTTGGGGATGATGTCTTTGCCGAAGTCGTGCGAGGAGGCGGGGTCGGCCATGTCTTCGTCCAGCATGCGGTAGAGCGCGCTGGCGTTGAAGATGTAGATGCCCATGCTGGCCAGCGACATCTGCTCGTTGCCGGGCATGGCGGGAGGATCGGCGGGTTTTTCGATGAACTCGACGATTTTGCGGCTCGCGTCGATGGACATGACGCCGAAGGCGCTGGCCTCGCTGCGCGGCACTTCGATGCAGCCCACGGTGACCTGCGCGCCGCTGGTGGCGTGGTCTTGCAGCATGATGGAGTAGTCCATCTTGTAAACATGATCGCCGGCCAGAATCACCACATATTCGGGCTTGCTCGACTGGATGATGTCGATGTTCTGATAGACCGCATCTCCCGTGCCGCGGTACCAGTGTTCTTCGTCCACCCGTTGCTGCGCGGGGAGCAGATCGACCATTTCGTTAAGCTCGGCGCGCAAGAAGCTCCAGCCGCGCTGCAGGTGGCGCAGCAGCGAGTGCGATTTGTATTGGGTGATCACGCCGATGCGGCGGATACCGGAATTGACGCAGTTGGACAGCGCGAAGTCGATGATGCGGAACTTGCCGCCGAAATACACCGCGGGCTTGGCGCGCTTGTCGGTGAGTTGCTTGAGCCGCGAGCCGCGCCCGCCGGCCAGCACCAGGGCGATGGAGCGGCGCACCAGCATGTGCGGCTGCATCTGGCGATCTTGCATGTTCATCGGGCTCAAGGGGCTGTTCTGATTCATGGCAGGTCTCCTGTGTGTTTTAGGGGTGAAGCTCTAAGGCAAACTGAGTGTCAGGTCATCACGCTGGGGGTGTCCATGCCCGTCCAGTGGCGCACCCGGGCCACTTGCTCGGCCAAGGCGATGAGTGGGGCGAGCGCCTGTTGCGCGGGCAGGTCGTGGCGCGCGGGGTCGGGCTCATGGCGCTCGAGGTAGATGCGCAACGTGGCGCCTTCGGTGCCCGTGCCCGAGAGGCGGAACACCACGCGCGAGCCGCTTTGCAGAATGATGCGCACGCCTTGTTTGCTGCTGACGCTGCCGTCGGTGGGGTCGGTGTAGGCGAAGTCGTCGGCCAGCGCCACGGGCTCGCCCGCGAGAACCTGGCCAGGAAGGCCGGGCAGGGCGGCGCGCAAGTCGCGCATCAGCGCGTCGGCCTGTTCGGTGGGGATGCCCTCGTAATCGTGGCGCGAATACACGCAGCGGCCATGCTCGGCCCATAGTTCGCGCACCAGTTGTTCCACCGACTTGCCGGTAACCGCGACGAGATTGAGCCAGAACAGCACGGCCCACAGGCCGTCCTTTTCGCGGATGTGATTCGAGCCGGTGCCATAGCTCTCTTCCCCGCAGAGGGTGACTTTGCCGGCATCGAGCAGGTTGCCGAAAAACTTCCAGCCGGTGGGGGTCTCGTAGCAGGCGATGCCCAGGGCTGCGGCGACGCGATCGACCGCGGTCGAGGTGGGCATGGAGCGCGCCACACCGGCCAGCCCGCTGGCATAGCCCGGAACGCGTGTGGCGTGCGCTGCCAGCACGGCGAGGCTGTCGGAGGGTGAGACGACGAAGTTGCGGCCGACGATCATGTTGCGGTCGGCATCGCCGTCGGTGGCGGCGCCCATGTCGGGGGCGTCGGCGGCCGACATATGATCGATCAGATCGGTGGCGTTGACCGGGTTGGGGTCGGGGTGCAGATCGCCGAAGTCTTCGCGCGGCTCGGCGTTGACCACCGTGCCCTTGGGTGCGCCGAGTTCGCCTTCGAGCAGGGCTTTGGCATAGGGGCCGCCGACCGCCCACATGGTGTCCAGCCGCAGGCGGAAGCCGCGGGCGAACAGGGCGCGAATGGCGTCGAAATCGAACAGCTCGCGCTGCACCGCGCAATAGTCGGCTACCGGGTCGATGATCTCGATCTGCGTGCCCAGCAGGGTGTGGGTGCCCAGAGCGTCCAGCGGCAGGTCGGGGCTGTCGATCGTGCGGATTTCATACACCTCGCGCGAACGCAGGTAGATGGCTTCTGTGACCGATTCGGGCGCGGGGCCGCCGTTGGCGATGTTGTATTTGATGCCGAAGTCGCCTTGCGGCCCGCCGGGGTTGTGGCTGGCCGACAGCACGATGCCGCCGCTGGCCGCCCGGCGGCGGATGACCGCGCTCATCGCCGGGGTGGACAACAATCCTCCTTGCCCCACCAGCACCCGCGCGTAGCCGTGCGCCGCGGCCATGCGCAGGATGGTCTGGATGGCGACGCGGTTGTAGTAACGCCCGTCGCCGCCCACCACCAGGGTTTTGCCGCTGGCGTCCCCCAGTACGTTGAACAAGGCCTGCACAAAGTTTTCGAGATAGCCGGGTTGCTGGAACACGCTGACTTTTTTGCGCAGCCCGGAAGTGCCGGGGCGCTGGCCTTCGAACGGCGTGGCAGGGCGGGTGACGAGTTTCATGCTCAAAGGTCTCCTGGGGTGTGCGGCGCGGCGCCCTCCAGCGTGGCGATCCACAGGCTGGTGGGCGGCAGCGTTTGCCGAGCTTGCAGCCGCTGGGCTTTGTCCTGAGCCTGATTGTCGCTGGGCAAAGCGACAAAACCATTGTCTGTGGACAGTCTAAGCAGCCACGCCCCCGGCCTGAGGGTGAAAGAGGCTTCTTGTCCCTCGGCATTGATCAGAATCAGAACCTGCTGCGGGGCCACGCCATGCAAAGATGTCTTTGCAGCGCACAACAGCACCATCAGCGCGCCGTGGTCGTCGAGCGTCCAGTCGGCCTGTTCCATCGGGTGGCCGTCGGGCCGGTACCACACCGCACCGGGCTGGGATGCGGTGGCCACCGGGGCCCACCAGGCGTGGCTTTGCAGAAGCGGAAGACTGCGCCGCAAGGCCAGCGCGCCGCGCACGAAGTCGCGCAGAGACGCATCGGCCTGCGCCCAGTCGATCCAGGAGATCGGGTTGTCCTGGCAGTAAGCGTTGTTGTTGCCGCGCTGGGTGTGACCGACTTCGTCGCCCGCCAGCAGCATGGGGGTGCCGAGTGCGAGTAGCAGCACCGCCAGCAGGGCGCGGCTTTGCCGGGCACGGGCGGCGAGGATGTCGGCCGATTGCGTGGGCCCTTCGACGCCGTTGTTGATGCTGAGGTTGTGGCCGTGGCCGTCGCGGTTGTCTTCGCCGTTGGCCTGGTTGTGGCGGTGGGCGTAGCTGACCAGGTCGCGCAGGGTGAAGCCGTCGTGCGCGGTGATGAAGTTCACGCTGCTGTGCGCTCCGCGCAGTGCGGGGTTGAACACATCGCTCGACCCCGCCAGCCGGGTGGCGAACTCGCCCGGCGCGTTTTGATGCTGCAGCCAGAAGCCGCGCTGGGTGTCGCGGAAGCGGTCGTTCCACTCCAGCCAGCCGGGCGGAAAGCCGCCCAGGCGATAACCGCCCAGCCCCAGATCCCAGGGCTCGGCGACGAGCAGACAGTTGCACAGCAGCGGGTCTTGCGCCACCGCGCTGAGAAAAGCGCCGTCGGGCTGGAAGTCGTATTGCACCCGCGCCGTGCCGCGCGCCAGGGTGCTGGCCAGATCGAAGCGAAAGCCGTCCACGCCGAACTCGCTCACCCAGCGGCGCAGGCTGTCCAGGGCCACGCGCAGCACCAGAGGCTCGTTGAGGTTGACGCTGTTGCCGCAGCCCGTCCAGTCGAGCGTGCGCTCGGGCTCTTGCGGGTTGCGGTGGTAGTAGAGCGCGTTGTCGATGCCGCGCATCGACAGGGTGGGGCCGGTGTGCGGGTCGAGCTCGGCGGTGTGGTTGTAGACCACGTCGAGAATCACCTCCAGCCCGGCGCCGTGCAGGGCCTCGACCAGGGCGCGGAATTCGCTGCGCGGCGTGCTGCCCTCGGCGCCGCTCCACAGCCGGGTTTCGGGCGCGGCCCAGGCAATGGGGGTGTAGCCCCAGTAATTGCTCAGGCCCATCTGCAGCAGCCGGGCTTCGTCGGCGCGAAAGGCGATGGGCAGCAGGCTGACCGTGGTGACGCCCAGCGCCTTGAGGTAATCAATGCTGGCCGGATGCGCCAGCCCGGCGTAGCTGCCGCGCAGGGCGGGGGGCAGGTCGGGGTGCTGCGCGGTGAAACCCTTGACGTGCAATTCGTAAATCACCCGCTGCGCCGGGTCGATGACGGGTCGGGGCTGGGCCAAAGGGGGCAGGTCGGCGACCACGCGGGCCTTGAGTGCGGTGGCGGCGTTGTCTCGCGGGTCGGGACGGTCGGGGTGGGCCGGATCATGGCCGAGGTGCACGTCGCTGCCGTCGTAGCGGCCGACGACTTCGCGCGCGCAAGGGTCGAGCAGCAGCTTGGCCGGGTTGAAGCGGTGGCCTTCTTTGGGCGACCAGGGGCCGTGCACCCGCCAGCCGTAGATCAGCCCTTCGACGCCGCCGGATTCTGCGGCCAGCACGCCTTGCCAGATGCCATCACGCAACGTGGGCATGGGCAGGCGGGCGACTTCGGTCTGCCCGTCCGGGGCAAACAGGCACAGCTCCACCGCCTGCGCATGCGGTGCCGCCAAGGCGAAGTGCACGCCGTCGGACTGCAGTTGCGCGCCCAGGGTCGCAACCCGTGCGGCTTGCAGCCCGAGGGGGGCGGATTTGACGGGGTGTTTTGCCCGGCGGCGTTGCGCGCTCATGGCATCAGGCGGCGGGCCGCAGAATGACGCAAGCCAGCGGCGGCAGGGTGAGTTGCAGCGAGAACGGGCGGCCATGCGAGGGCTGGGCCTCGGCCTCGCGCAGGGCCAGCGGCAAGCCGGAGCCGTCATACACGGCATCGTCGGTATTGATCAGCGCCTCCCAGCGCCCGCCTTGCGGCACGCCGATGCGGTAGTCGTGACGCGGGGTGGGGGTGAAGTTGCACAGCACGACGAAGCGGCTGCCCTCGCTGGCGCCGCGCTCGTAGGCCAGCACGGATTGTGAAGCGTCATCGTAGGTGATCCAGGCGAAGCCGCCCGGGTGATGGTCGAGCTGATGCAGCGCCGGGTGGGCGCGGTAGGTGAGGTTGAGGTCGCGCACCAGACGTTGCACGCCCTGGTTGGGCGCGTGCAGCAGCGCGTCCCAGTCGAGGCTGTAGTCGGACTGCCATTCCGAAGCCTGCGCGAATTCGTCGCCCATGAACAGCAGCTTCTTGCCAGGATGACTGAACATATAGCCGAGATAGGCGCGCAGGTTGGCGAACTGTTGCCAGCGGTCGCCGGGCATCTTGGCGAGCAGCGAGCCTTTGCCATGCACCACTTCGTCGTGCGAGAGCGGCAGCACGAAGTTCTCGTCATAGGCGTACATCATGCTGAAGGTCAGCTCGTTGTGGTGATACTTGCGGTGCACCGGGTCGCGGCGGATGTAGCTCAGGCTGTCGTGCATCCAGCCCATATTCCACTTGTAGTGAAAGCCCAGGCCGCCGCTTTGCAGGTCGTCGCTCGGCGGGCGGCTGACGCCGGGAAAGGCGGTGGATTCTTCTGCCAGGGTGATGGCGCCCGGCCGCTGCACGCCGACGGTGTGGTTCATGCGGCGCAGGAAGTCGATGGCTTCGAGGTTCTCGCGTCCGCCGAACTTGTTGGGCACCCACTGACCGGCCGGGCGGCTGTAGTCGCGGTAGAGCATGGAGGCTACGGCGTCCACGCGCAGGCCGTCGATGTTGAAGCGCTCCAGCCAGTACAGCGCGTTGGCCACCAGATAGTTGCGCACTTCGGTGCGGCCGAAGTTGTAGATCAGGGTGTTCCAGTCGTGGTGGAAGCCTTCTTTCGGGTCGGCGTATTCGTACAGATGTGTGCCGTCGAAGTTGGCCAGACCATGCGGGTCGGATGGAAAGTGTGCCGGCACCCAGTCGAGAATCACGCCCAGTCCGGCTTCGTGCGCGGCATCGACGAAAAACTGAAAGTCTTCGGGCGTACCGAAGCGCGCGGTGGGCGCATACAGGCTGATGGGCTGATAGCCCCAGGAGCCGTCGAAGGGATGTTCGCTGACCGGCAGCAGCTCCAGATGGGTGAAGCCCAGGTCGCGGGCATAGGGCACCAGGGTTTCGGCCAGTTCGCGGTAGCTCAGCCAGCGCCAGCCGTCTACCTTGCGCCAGGAACCCAGATGCACCTCGTAAATGCTGATGGGTGCCTCGAATCCATTGGCCTGCGCCATGCCGGGGCGGATGGGGTGCAGGGGCGGCAGGCCCTGCACGATGCTGGCGGTGTTGGGTCGCAGTTCGGCGCGGAACGCCAGCGGATCGGCCTTTTGCAGCAGTTCGCCGTGCTGGGTGAGGATCTCGAATTTGTATAGCGCGCCCTGGCCCACGCCGGGGAGGAAGATTTCCCACACGCCGCATTCGCGCCGCAGCCGCATGGGGTGGCGGCGGCCGTCCCAGCCGTTGAAATCGCCGATCACCGAAACGCGCCGCGCGTTGGGCGCCCACACCGCAAAGCGCGTGCCAGCCACGCCGAGCATCTCGCCCGGATGCGCGCCCAGACATTCGTAGGGACGCAGATGCGTGCCTTCGGCCAGCAGCCAGGCGTCGGTCTCGCCCAGCACTTGCGGAAAGCGGTAGGGGTCTTCGAGGTCGGTCACCCAGTTCGGATCGCCCGGCTGCAAGGGCGGCCAGGTCACCCGCAGCAGATAGTCGAAGGGCTTGCGGCGGTGGCCCATGCGGGCGCTGAATACCGCGGTGTCGTCCTGCCGCACCAGCGCGGCGACCGACTCGCCGCTGGAGCGCTCGATGACTTCCACACCCAGCGCGCCGGGCAGTGCTGCGTTCACCCACAGCGTGGCGCCGCGCAAATGCATGCCGAGCACGCCAAACGGGTCGGCGTGGTGGCCTGCGGCGAGGTCGGCGATGTCGTGTTCGGTCAGCATGGCGAGGTTCCAGTTCAGGCGGGTAGGCGGTTGTAGAGGTGGCCGAAACGCAGCAGGCCAGCCGCATGCCCCGGTTGTACCTGATCCCAGGTGAAGCGCCAGGTCCAGTTGCCCTGCGCCGTGCCCGGTGTGTTCATGCGCTGCGTGCCATCCAGACGCAGCACGTCCTGCAAGGCGAACAGGGCGATGTCGGCCACGCTGGCGCTGGCGGCGCGGATCAGCGTCCAGGCGATGTCGCCACCGTCGCAGGCGAGGTATTCGCGCAGATGGTGGCGCACGGCCTCGGGCGCTGTCGCCCACCAGCCCTCAGAGGTGTCGTTGTCGTGGGTACCGGGATAGACCACGGTGTCGTGGGTGTAGTTGTGCGGCAAGTAGGCGTTGTCGCCGCCATCGTTCTGCCCCCAGGCGAAGTGCAGGATGCGCATGCCGGGAAAGCCGAAGCGCTGGCGCAGGGCGGTGACTTCGGGGGTGATGACGCCCAGATCTTCGGCAATGATGGGCAGGGGCCCGAGCGCTTTGGACACCGCCTCGAACAGCGCCACGCCCGGCGCCTGCACCCAGCGGCCGCCGATGGCCGTGGGCTCGTCGGCGGGGATTTCCCAGCAGCTCTCGAAACCGCGAAAATGATCGACGCGCACCCAATCGACCAGTTCGAAGGTGGCGCGCAGCCGCGCGATCCACCAGGCAAACCCTTCGGCCTCGTGCGCCGCCCAGCGGTAATGCGGGTTGCCCCAGCGCTGTCCGGTGGCGGAAAAATAGTCGGGCGGCACCCCGGAGACGACCGTGGGATGGCCGCGGGCGTCGAGCTGGAACAGGTCGGGCCGGGCCCACACATCGGCGCTGTTGAGCGAAATGAAAATCGGCATGTCGCCCATCAGCCGCACGCCTTTGGCGTGGGCATAGGCGCGCAGCGCGGCCCATTGGCGGAAAAAGCACCATTGGGCGAAGGCCCAGAAGGCGACGCGCTCGGCGTGCCGGGCCCGTGCTTGCTGCAGCGCTTCGGGCTGGCGCTGCGCCAGCGCGGCGTCCCAGGTGTTCCACAAGCGCTCGCCGTAGTGCTCGGACAGCGCCATGAACAACGCGTAGTCGTCGAGCCAGACGGCGTGCGCGGCCTGGAAGGCGGCCAGATCGGCGCGCTCCTGCAGCGTGGCGGTCGTCTCGAACCGCGCTGCGGCCCGGCGCAGACGTTCCATGCGATACGGGATGACGCGGTCGAACTGCACGCGCTCGTCCGACAGCCCGTCTTGCGCGACGAGATCGTCGGCTTCCAGCCAGCCGCGCCGGTGCAGCTCGGTGAGATCAATCAGCAGTACATTGCCGGCGAAGGCCGAACTGCTCATATAGGGCGAGCCGCCCAGGCCGATGCCGCCCAGCGGCAGGAATTGCCAGACCGACTGTCCGGCGGCATGCAGCCAGTCGATGAAGTGGTAGGCCGCGGGCCCGAGATCGCCGCTGCCGTGCGGGCTGGGCAGACTGGTGAGGTGCAGCAGCACGCCGCTGGAGCGGGGAAACCGGGGGGTGAGCGTCATGAGTCAGGGGGACAGAATCAAGGCAGACGGAATCAGGGCGCCCGTCAGGCAGACCAATAGGCGTCGAACGGTGTTTTGGACTGCTGGATGAGGTAGCCAATGGGCAGATGCGGAGTGGGCGGCGGTTCGCTGGCGCGTGCATAGACGGCGCGTTTGGTCTCGCCCGAAATCGACAGCAGCAGCCGACCCGCGCCGAGCAGCGCGGCCAGGCTCAGGCTGATTCGCGTGTGCGCGGCGTGCGGTGGCGTCACGGCCAGGTAGGGCAGGGGATAGTGTGGGCTAAGCCCGAGGGGCAGTTCGGCAGCGCGGGGAAACAACGAGGCGGTGTGGCCGTCATCGCCCATGCCCAGCAGCGCAGCGGTGAGGGGTTGCGCGAGAGCGCGGAATTGGGCGTTGGCACGGTCCACGCATCCGGCCAGATCGGACGCATCATCGACCAGGGGCAGGAACCGGGCCTGCGCGGCGGCGCCCGTCAGCAAATGGGCGCGCACCAGGGCGGCGTTGCTGTCGGCGTGGTCGGGCGGCACCAGCCGCTCATCGACCAGAGTGAGGGTGACGCGCGGCCAGTCGATCGGCGCCCGCGCCAGCGCTTGAAACAAGGCAATGGGCGAGCGCCCGCCAGAGACCGCCAGCACGGCCCGTCCCCGCTGGGCGATGTCCTGCGCCAGCGCGTCGGTTAGAACGCGCACCAATCGGTCGACTTGCTCCTGCGGGGTGGTGCAGAGGTGCAGCATCACTCACAGTTCCTCATGCCATGAAGCGCCATCGCGCGAGAGCAGGGCGCTGGAGGCGGCCGGCCCCCAAGTGCCCGCGGTGTAGGTCTTGGGCGCCTCGCCATTACGTTCCCAGCAGTCCAGAATGGGCTCCACCCAGCGCCAGGCGGCGGTGAGTTCGTCGCGGCGCATGAACAGCCCCAGCTGGCCGCGGATCACGTCGAGCAGCAGCCGCTCATAGGCATCGGCGCGGCGTTTTTGTGCGGTGGACTCGAAGTCCAGATCGAGCTGGGTGGGGTGCAGCCGCATGCCGTCGCCGGGTTCCTTGGCGAGAAAATGCAGGCTGATGCTCTCATCGGGCTGCAGCCGGATGACCAGGCGATTGGCCCCCTGTAGCCCGACCGGGCCGCCAAACAGCGACAGCGGCACCGCGCGGAAGTTGATGACAATTTCCGCCAACCGTTCCTGCAGCCGCTTGCCGGTGCGCAAAAAGAAGGGCACCCCGGCCCAGCGCCAGTTGACGACCTCGGCCTTGATCGCCACGAAGGTTTCGGTGCGGCTGGCCGGATCGATGTCGGGCTCTTGCAGATAGCCCGCCACGGGTTTGCCGTCGATGGCGCCGGCGCGGTATTGTCCGCGTACCGTCCGGGTGGCCACGTCGGATTCGGTGAAGGGCTTGAGCGCCTGCAGCACCTTGAGCTTCTCGTCGCGGATGGCATCGGCCTGCAAACTGGCCGGCGGCTCCATGGCCACCATGCACAGCAGTTGCAGCAAGTGGTTCTGCACCATGTCGCGCAGCGCGCCGGTTTTGTCGTAAAACTCGCCGCGCCCCTCCACCCCCAGGTCTTCGGCGATGGTGATCTGCACGTTGTCCACCCACTCGCGGCGCCACAGCGGCTCGAACAGCACGTTGCCAAAGCGCATGGCCATGAGGTTTTGCACCGACTCCTTGCCCAGATAGTGGTCGATGCGGTAGAGCTGGCTCTCGGCAAAGGACTGAGCCACCGCCGCGTTGATGGCGTCGGAAGAGTCCAGATCGTGGCCCAGGGGTTTCTCCAGCACCACGCGCACGTCGGGATGATTGAGCCCGACGCGGGCGAGTTGCGCGCAGATGTCGGCAAACAGTGAAGGCGCGGTAGCGAGGTAGCAGACCGTGACCCGCTCGCCGCCTCTGCCCAGCAGTTCGGCCAGGGCGTCGAAATCGGCCGGGTGGGCGGCGTCGAGCTTGAGGTAGGTGATTCGGGCGGCGAAGGCCGCCCAGACCGGGGAGCTGAAATCCGCCTTGAGGTGCGGGCCCGATTGGGTGCGCACCTGCGCCAGATAGTCATCCAGCGTCAACGCGCCCCGGCCGAGGGCGACGATGCGCCCGGCCGGATGCAAGGTGCCGGATTGGTGCGCCTGATACAGCGCGGGCAGCAGCTTGCGCATGGCCAGATCGCCAGTGCCACCGAACAACACCATGTCGAAAGAGGGAGTAGCGCCCATATTGTGTTCTGTCGGTGTCGAAGTGGCCATGAGAAAAATCCAGATTCAGTGTAGGGAGAAGCGCGGCCGACATAGGGCTGAAAAACCCTCCTGGCCACGAAAAATTGACGCACATCATTGAAACCGTGTGCGCCAAGCGCGGCTCGAATGGTAGGTCGCTCGTATGTCAGCAACTTGCCGGGGCCGGATCAGCAAGCAATTTTCCGGCCATGTGGCTGCCACGCAGCGCGGCGACGCTGCGGCCTACTCCAGCGCGCTCGCCTGACGATCAGGGTTGCGCGCCAGCCTCTGGGCCCTCGGCGCCTGGTGCGCGCCGCTTGAACATGCCCCAGCCCTTCATGCTCAGCACGCAATCATCGTGTTGATTGAAAAGCTCCCACTGCGACTGCACCAGCCCGACATCGGGCTTGCTGCGCATCGGGCGCGCGGCCAGCACCGTCATGCGAAGGCACAGCCGATCGCCCGGGTGGACGGGCTTCAACCAGCGCAATTCGTCGATGCCGGGCGAGCCCAGGCTGGTCGAACGCAGCAGGTAGGCGTCGCACATCAGTCGCATCGCCATGCTGCAGGTATGCCAGCCGCTGGCGGCGAGCCCGCCGAAAAGCGAGTTTTTAGCCGCTTCATCGTCGACGTGAAAAGGTTGCGGGTCGAACTGGCGGGCGAAGTCGAGCACAGCTTCACGGCTGACCAGGGTGCTGCCGCAGTCGCGCATGGCCCCTGCGGGAAAGTCTTCCCAATGCAACAGATCGGATTCGGGTGGGATGGGCGTAGTGTTCATGGCCGGATGCTAAACGCACTCCAAAAGTCGTGCAGCGCGGGTTGGACGCAAATAGTTACATATCTCTTGGTGTTTTATTCGATTTTTCTGAATCCACCGCCTTCGTCGCTGCGTATCGCTCATATCGCAGACGAAAACCGGCTGGGGTCGGCTTGAGGCTGCGGTCATTTCACGCGAGTGGGATGGAACATCTGACCATAAGGAGCGAGACCATGAGTACACATCGTTGGAAGAGAACCCTCGCGGCCACAGCCGTGGCAGGGCTGGGGGTCTGGGGAATGAGCGCAGCACATGCGCAGGGCAGTCGGCTGCTGGCGACCAGCGGGGTCACCGAGGTGGGCGGCTCCACGGGGGGCGGTATCACCCCCTGGGCGGTAATTGCCGGGTATGACACAGGCGACGAGGTCGGCGGCTCGGTCACCGGCACTTACGTCACCGTGCCGAACTATGGGCTGACCACCCTGGGCGCGGCTGTGGGCATTCACAACCGCTTCGAGATCTCGGTGGCCCACGAGAATCTCAACGTCAATCTGGGTAGCTTGTCCAGTCTGGGCGTGCTGGGCAATCAGCCCGGTGGGTTGGGCTTGATCAACAGCGGCGGCGTAGCGCCAAGCATCAATCTGGGCAACCAGACCATCAGCATGGACGTGCTGGGGCTGAAGGCCCGGCTGTTTGGCGATGTGCTCTATACGCCTTACCCGCAGGTGTCCGTGGGCATCAAATACAAGAAGAACAACGATTTCGACAGCAACTTTTCCGGGCTGGGCCCGATCGGCATTCCGAAATTCTTTGGCGCCGCCAGCGATTCGGGTACCGATTTCTACGTCGCCGCGACCAAGGTATTCCTCAACGGCATCTTCCATCGCGTCACGCTGGTCAACCTGACCTTGCGCGGCACCAAGGCCAACGCCATGGGTCTGCTGGGCTTCGGCACCAATGCCAACAACGGCATCGCCGGGGCGCTGGGAACCAAGAGCAACGACAGCTACCACGCCGAACTCGAGGGCTCGGCGGCGGTGTTCTTGCGCCCGGATGTGGCCGTGGGTGGCGAGTTCCGACAGCAACCCGACAACATGAAGTACCCGATCAATTCCAGCGCCACGGCCATCGGTTCGCCCGGCACGATGAAAGACGTGTTCATCGCCTACTTCCCGAACAAGAGCCTGTCGTTGACCGCCGCTTATGCCGATCTCGGCCCCTTGCCGTTCCAGGCCAGCAACAAAGGCTTCTACCTCTCGCTCAACGGCACGTTCTGATTTCTAACCCTTTCAGGAGAAACATCCATGAAACTGCAATCCCTCCCGCTGGCGCGCCATCTCGGCGGCGTCGCCCTGACCTGCGCGCTGGCATTTCCGGCACTGGCGCATGCTCAGATGACCTCAGGTCAGACGCTATATGAACAGCTCGGCGGCAAACCGGCCATCACCAAGGTCGTGCACGACATGATCGTCAATGTTGCCGCCGACAATCGCATCAACCATTTCTTCGCCAAGACCAATATTCCGCATCTGCAGATGGAACTGGTCAATCAGGTGTGCGAAGCCACCGGCGGCCCGTGCAAGTACACCGGGCTGAATATGCGGCAGGCGCACAAAGGCATGAATCTGAGAACGGCCGATTTCAATGCCCTGGTCGAAGATCTGCAGAAGTCCATGGACAGCAATCACGTGCCCCTGGGGCTGCAGAACCAGTTGTTGGCGATTCTGGCGCCGATGGAGCCCCACGTCGACCACCAATAAGGCGCATTGGCCTCTGGTTTTGCGGAGGCCCGCGGGCCTCCGCTTCAGCATCGTGTCAAAGGAGATCTCTCATGCATAACCCGAAATCGTCACTTCCCCTGACCAACCCCCAGCGACGCAGTCTGTTGCGCCGAGGCGGCCTGCTGCTCGCGGTGGTCGGTGCTGCGGCCATCGTGCCGGCACAAGCCGACGACGGCATGCTGAGCAAGGCGGCCGTGCAGTATCAGGACATGCCGCACAGCGGCCAGCAGTGCAGCAACTGCGCCTACTTCATTCCGGGCTCATCGGCCACGGCCAGCGGGTCTTGCCGACTGGTTGCGGGAACCATCTTTCCGAACGGCTGGTGCCAGCGGTTCTCTTCGTAAATCAGGGCTGGATTGAAACAACAAAGCCGCCCTCGGGCGGCTTTGTCAATGTGAGCCGATCGGCTCGATCTGGCGTCAGACGCGGCTGCGGTATTCGCCGGTGCGGGTGTCGATCTCGATCTTGTCGCCGGTGGCGACAAAAATGGGGACGGGCACTTCATAACCGGTGGCGAGTTTGGCGGGCTTGAGCACCTTGCCGGAAGTGTCGCCCTTGATGGCGGGTTCGGTATAGATGATCTCGCGCACCACGGTCGTGGGCATTTCAACCGAGATGGCCTTGCCGTCGTAGAACACCACTTCGACGGCCATGCCGTCTTCGAGGTAGTTCAGGCTGTCGCCCATATTGTCTTTTTCGACTTCGTATTGGTTGTAGTCGGCATCCATGAAGACGTACATCGGGTCGGCGAAGTAAGAGTATGTGCACTCTTTGCGTTCCAGCGTGACCGCGTCGATCTTGTCGTCGGCCTTGTAAACCACTTCGGTGCCGCCGCTGGTGAGCAGGTTCTTCAGTTTCATTTTCACCGTGGCGGCATTGCGGCCGCCGCGGCTGTATTCGGTCTTTTGCACCACCATCGGGTTGTCGCCAACCATGATGACATTACCGGCGCGGATTTCTTGTGCGATCTTCATTGAACGGTCTGTGGGGTTTCAGATAAACCTACATTCTACCGGGCGGGTGCAAGGGAGGGCCGATTGCTGGCGAGTTGCTGCACTTCATCGACCAGTTGACTGGCCAAATCGGCTTGGGTTTGCAGGCTGCGCGACCACTTGAGCGCATGGCGCTGCAAGGAGGGCAGGCTGCTCACAAACTCCATCCAGGCGGGCGCTAGGTCGAGGCCCCGGTTCCAGGCGGTCCAGAAATGCACCACGGTGTCGCGCAGTTCGCTGTCGGCCTCTTCGAGGTAGAGATCGAGGAAGGCATCCAGCTTGCGGTCGTGGGCGCTGTCTTCCTGTGGGTAGATGTGCCAGACGAAGGGCTTGGCTGCCCATTGCGCGCGGACGAAGGAATCTTCTCCCCGCACGATGCAGACGTCGGCCGCCCAGAGCAGTTCGTCGAAACGTTGCTGCGGGATGTACGGCAGGGCGTAGATGCTCAGGCTGCCGCGCGAGGTGATCTGGCCGGTTTGCAGCGTCATGTCCAGCCAGGTGTTGATGGCGGTCATCACCGGGCCGGGACAGACCCAGAGTGCCACCGGACGCTCGGAAGCGGCCATGGTGTGCAGCCAGCCATCGAGCCGCTGGCGGGCATAGCTGAACAGCAGCACGGTGAGCGCATGGTCGGGCGGAGGCGGCAGGCCGAGGGCGCGCAGGGCGATGCGTTTGGCCGAGGGCTGCATCTGCCAGTTGTCGCGCTGCGAGATCAGGCTGGATTCGCGCAGCAGACCGCCGGACTTTTCGGTGAAGCCGGGGTAGTAGAAATACTTCATCAGCCCACCGCTTTGCGGCGAAGGCTTGAGGTGATGCAGATCGACCCACTTTTCTGCGCTGAGGTGTTCGAGGTTCAGCCAGACGGGAGGAGGTGAGGCCTTGCCGATCTGCGCAATGTAGGCGTCGCTGAGGTGACAGCCGAACATTTCGACGACCACATCGCCCGGCGTGGCCTGGGCCTGCCGGGCCCAAGGCACAATCTGCACCCCGGCCAGGGTCTGCTCCGCAGCACGGAGCTGAACCTGCGGCGCAATATGGGCGAACGCCTTGAAGTCGTCCAGGAATAATCGCACCTGTTGCTGGTGCTCCGCGGCGAGTTGCCGAGCAAGTCGCCAAGTCACGCCGATATCGCCGAGGTTATCGACGACATGGCAAAACAAATCCCACCGATGTTGGACTTTCATGAATATGCAAGGTGACGACGCACCGCTTTCGAGCTCACTTTTTTATGATCCGCATTGTCGTCTGTGCCCACGACTAGCGGCCTTTTTACACCAAGTCAAACAAGATCATCCCGATTTTGCCTGCCTGCCGGTGCCGCCTTTGGGGCCGCTGGATGCGCCGCTGCTCATCGCGGGTCTGGCGCCAGGCCTGAAGGGGGCCAATGCCTCAGGGCGCCCGTTCACGGGAGATGGCGCCGGGCCGCTGCTGTTCGGCACGCTCACCGAACTGGGTCTGGCCTCGCGGCCCGTACCCGTGCGGATCGGCGATCATCCCTCGACGCTACGGGCCGACGACGGCCTGCAACTGCACGGCTGTCGCATCAGCAACGCGGTGAAATGTCTGCCGCCTGAAAACAAGCCCTTGCCCGCGGAGATTCGCACCTGCAATCGATTCATCGCCGCAGAGATCACGGCCATGACGAATCTGCGGGTGATCGTCGCTTTGGGCAAGGTGGCGCACGATGCGGTGCTCATGGCGCTGGGGCGCAAAGCGTCATCGGCCCGCTTTGCCCATGCCGCCGAGCATCGCATGGGCGACTACATCCTGATCGACAGCTACCACTGCAGCCGCTACAACCAGAACACCGGCCGCTTGACCGCCCCGATGTTTCGCGCGGTGTTCGAGCAGGCCTTGCACCTTGTGAACTGAGACTCATGGCATCCGATTCTCCCCAGCCGGAGCACAGCGCGGCGCTGCTGGCGCAGGTCGCGGCGTTGCCGCATCTGCCCGGCGTTTATCGCTACTTCGCGGCCGATGGCAGTCTGCTCTACGTGGGCAAGGCGCGCGATCTGCGCAAGCGCGTGTCGAGCTACTTCCAGAAAGATCATGGCGGCACGCGCATCGGGCTGATGGTGTCGCGCATCCATCGGCTCGACACCACGGTCACCCGCACCGAGGCCGAGGCGCTGCTGCTCGAAAACAACCTGATCAAGACGCAGCACCCACGCTACAACATTCTGTTCCGCGACGACAAGTCTTACCCGTATTTGCAGATCACCACGGCGCACGAGTACCCGCGCGTGGCGTATTACCGCGGTGCGACCGACCGCAAGCAGCAGTATTTCGGTCCCTATCCAAACGCCTGGTCGGTGAAGGAAAGCATCGCGGTGCTGCAAAAGGTGTTTCAGTTGCGCACTTGCGAGGACACGGTGTTTTCCAACCGCAGTCGGCCCTGCCTGCTGCACCAGATTCACCGCTGCACAGCGCCCTGCGTGGGCAAGATCAGCGCGGCGGACTACGCGCGCGACGTGCAGCATGCAGTGCGTTTTTTGCGCGGCGACCACGGGGTGGTGATGGGCGATCTGCAGTTGCAGATGCAGTCGCTCTCCGACGCGCTGCGTTTCGAGGAGGCCGCTGTGCTGCGCGACCAGATCGCCGCACTTTCAGGCGTACTGCAGCAGCAAAGCATGGAAGTGGGCAGCGCCGAAGATGTGGACATTCTGGCCGTGGCGCTCAAGGGAGGTCGGGCCTGCGTCAACCTCGCCATGGTGCGCGGCGGTCGGCATCTGGGCGACCGGGCCTACTTTCCCAGCCAGGTTCAGGCGGCGTTGGAGTTGGGCGACGACCTGGCGGATGGCGTCGCCCCCGAACAGGGCGCTCCCGGCCAGGCCGCGCAGCGGGTGCTGCAGGCTTTTGTCGCGCAGCATTACCTGCAGATGGCGCCGCCGCCGGTTCTGGTGTGCGACTTGCCCGTCGAGCCGGAATTGCTCGATGCCCTGGGCGAACACGCTGGGCATCGCATGCAGCAGGTCACGCAGCCGCGCGGCCAGCGGCGCGACTGGCTGGAAATGGCACAAAAAGGCGCGCAGATCGCGCTGACACGCTTGCTCGCGGAAGAAGGCTCGCAGCGCGAGCGCACCTTTGCCTTGGCGCAGGCGCTTGGCCTGGACGCCGAACAGGCCGAAGGCTTGCGCGCGGAATGCTTCGACATCAGCCATACCGCGGGCGAGGCCACGCAGGCGTCTTGCGTGGTGTATGCCGAACACGCCATGCAGCCGTCGCAATACCGGCGGTTTCGCATCAACGACATCACGCCAGGCGACGACTACGCCGCAATGCGCCAGGTGCTCACCCGGCGCTATAAGCGCGTTGCCGAGGCGCAGGCCCAGGGGGCGTTTGCTGCCGACGGCGAAACGCCTGGCGATGCACGCCTGCCCGATCTGGTGCTGGTCGATGGCGGTTGCGGGCAGGTGACCATGGCGCGCGAGGTGTTTACCGAGCTCGGTCTGGATCTCAGCGTGATCGTTGGCGTGGAAAAAGGCGAGGGCCGCAAGGTCGGTCTGGAGGAACTGGTGTTTGCCGACGGCCGCCCCAAGCTGACGCTACCGGCCGATAGCGCCGCCCTCATGCTGGTGGCGCAAATCCGCGACGAGGCGCACCGCTTTGCCATCACCGGCATGCGAGCGGCGCGCGCCAAGGTGCGCACGGGCGGTTCGCGGCTCGAAGACATTCCCGGCATCGGCCCCAAGCGCCGCGCCAAGCTGCTGGCGCGGTTTGGCGGCATTCGCGGCGTCGAGGCCGCCAGCGAAGACGACCTGATGACGGTGGACGGCATCTCTCGCGAACTCGCCCACCTGCTTTACAAGGCGCTGCACTAAAAAAGTGAGCGCATCGTGACTTATCGGGCTGCTGACTGGGTCGCGTGCGTTTTGTGCAGCGAGGCCTTGTACAAAGCGACGACTTCCTTGAACTGCTCGGGGTTCAGCAGAGTGCGCATCCTGTCCACGCAGCCCGCGCGCATGGCGACCAGCGCGGCTTCCTGCTTGCCGATGTCTTCGATCAGGGCTTGACGCTCGGGGGTGTCGCCCATGCCATCCAACAGCGCAGCGCGCAGTTGCAGGCGGGTGTTGGCCAGCTTGTCTTCAGCGGCCTGGCGCTTGGCGGGTGCGGTCTTGAGCCATTGGGCAAACTGCTCTTGCTGGGCGGCATCGAGCTTGAGCGCTTTTTCGTGCTGTTTGATGATGGGAACCAGCGCGATGACCGGCTCGCCCAGGTCATAGGCGGGGCGTTCGGCTCGGGCGGACTGCATCGGGGCGACGAAGCCGAGTAAGGAACAGAGAAAGAACGCGGCGGCGCTGCGCTTGAAGCGTTGTTGGGTGGAAGTCAGCATGGCAATCTCCTATGACTCTGTTGCTGCAAAAGGCAGCACGTAAACATGAATGTAATTAGATGTATCAGATTGTCTGTTGATCTCACACAAAAACCGGAGTTGTGCGGCAAAGGGCCGCAGGTTTGTTCATCGATACGGTAAAAGCGCCTTGGGGATATCCGTTGCGGTTGAAATTCCCCCCATCCCGAATTCCGAATTGATATAGATCAAGCGCCCGTTTTGTGCTGCCGCCGCTACGGCACGCAACCCGTCTAGGCTTCGCCCTGCCTGCATCAGGAGGGTGCGTTGCTGAAGCCTGAACTCCGGTGTGGTGAACCGTCGCGTGTGGATTAGCGGCGGCGCCAATCGGGGTCATTTCGGCCGGGCATTCAGGGTTTTCCCAGCGGCGTTTTGTCATCTTGTTCCCTGATCTATATCAGCGAATACTGATGTACGGATAGAGACCTGACGGTCAGCGGCGTCAAGACCGTGATCCACCGTCGACACATTGCTTGAAGGAGTTTGTATGTCTGAGTTGCTTGGCATTTACCCGACGTGGTACGTGCCCCAAATTGGCACGGCCTGGGTGATGGGCATCATCGGCACGATTCATGTGCTGGCGTCCAACACCTCGGTCGGCGCTGCTGTGTTGTTTGCCCTGCTGGAGAGCCGGTCGGTGCGCGAGAACAAGCCGGAAATCATGCAGTACATCAAGAAGTACGGCATGTTTCTGCTGGTGTTTTCGTACATCTGGGGCTCGGTCACCGGTCCGGGCATCTGGTATTCCACCACGGTTGCCAGCCCGCGCGGCATTTCCGCGCTGATCCACAATTTCGTCTGGGCCTGGGCCACCGAGTGGGTGTTTTTCACCGTGGAGGTGATCGGGGTTTACGCGCTGGTCTACACCATCGGCAAGATCGATCCGAAAACGCACCTGAAAATCACCTGGACATTCGTGGTGAGTTCTGTGGCCACGCTGGTGCTGATCATCGGCATCCTGTCGTTCATGATGTGGCCGGGCAGCGACCGCTGGTATCTCACCGGCTCGGTGTTCGATGCGTTCTACAACCTGAACTTTGCCGCGCAGCTTGCCGATCGGGGCTTCCTGATGCTCACCTCGGCCGCAGTGGTGGGTAGCATCATCGTCGCCGCCATCCCCAAAGGGGATCCGCTGCGGCGAGACGTGGGGCAGACCGTAGCCAGACTCGGTCTCACCGGTCTGATCGGCGGGGCGCTGTCATTCATGTGGTACGTCGCCACGCTGCCGCCCAATGCGCTGGTCATCCTCAAGGACCGGATGCCGCATTGGTTTGGTTATGTCGATGTCCGCGTCACCACCTTCGTGCCGCTGATGGTTACGTCGCTGCTCATTGGCGCCTATCTGCTCTGGATCTATCTCAAGCCGCAAGCGGTGCGCGTGCCCTTGGCTGCAGCCATGGTGGTCATCCTGCTGGTCGCGGGAATCTGGCCGGAAGAACGCACCCGCGAAACCCTGCGCAAACCCTGGGTGGTGGGGCAATATATGTACTCCAACCAGACCATCGGGCGCGACGTGCCGGGCCTGGGCATCAAGGACGAAGTGCCCATCATCGCCAAAGAGGGTCTGCTCAAGGCGGCAGCCTTCGTGCCGGCCGATCTGCGGGTGATCACACCGCAGAACCAGATGGAGGCCGGGCGATTGCTGGCGGTGATGTCCTGCGCCAACTGCCATTCGATCAACAAGGACGGACCGCTGCGCCCGTTGCCCAAACTGCTGCACGGCACGACGGACGTGGCGATGATCCAGGGCTTCCTTGCCGGGCCGCTCGCTCATGGCACCGTGCCTTACATGCCCAAGATAGATCTGCCCGGCGACGAGCAAAAGGCCCTCGCCACCTTCCTGGCTGCCGTCAATGCCGGCACGGTGGACGCCGAGGGTCGTCTGATCGCTCGTGCGCCCGTTGCGGCGCCGCTGCGCACCGCGGTGGCGCAGGCCGCTGATCAGCAACCTACCCAAGCAAAGGACTGACATCATGGATAACGCATCCGTTTCCGCCATGCTGCACGCCTTGCAGGACCCGGCTGGTCTGCCAGCGCCTGCGTGGATTTTTCAGTATCTCAATGTGCTGACCTGGTCGTTTCACATCGCCTTCGTCAATCTGTCTCTCGGCTCGGGACTGCTGGCCATCATCGCTTTCATGCGCCGCCAGCAGCCCGCCTGGGCGCGGCTGTCGGTGGCGATGACCGGGGTGGCCAAGATCGCCGTGTCGATGGCCATCGTGCTGGGTGTGGCGCCGCTGCTGTTCACCCAGACGATTTATGACCCGTCCTGGTACACCAGCAATGTGCTGTCGGCATTCTGGGTGATCTTTTTCATCTTTACCCTGGGGATTGGCTACACCATGTGGTTCGTGTTCTATTTCAAGAACCACGACGTGTCGCATGCCGCCCAAGCCCCGGACACCACCGTGTGGTGGGCCACCGGCGCGCTCTCCCTGCTGATTTTCGACGGCTTCATCATGCATGTGCTGTCGTATCAGGGGCTGTTTCCGCAGAAGTGGATGCAGTGGTACGCCCCGCAGGGCGTGCCGGTGATGAACGGCATGGGCATTCACGCCTTCGAGCTGCCGCGGTTCGCGTTCTTCATCGTCATGTCGCTGACCATGACCGGGGTGTTTCTGCTGGGCTACGCACGCTATTTCCGCGCCCGAGACGACTTTCCCAGTGACTATCTGGACCTGGCGCACCGTATCGGCGTGAAGACCGCTTACTGGGGTGTGGCGCTGCAACTCATCACCGGCCTGCTCTGGGCCTGGGGGCTGCCTGCCTATATGCAGGTGTTCACCCAGCCGCTGTTCTGGCTCACCCTGTTGCTGATCGTCGGCGTGGTGCTTTACGCGCGGCAAGTGCCCGTGGGGGGATCCGCCCTGCAGGCGTATTCAGCCATGGCGTTTTACGCCTTGATGGCCCTGGTCGTCTCGGTGGACCGCGAGGCGCTGCGCGTGGCGTATCTGGCTCCATTCCACTACGACCTCGCCTCGAAACCGCACTACGAGTGGGGCGCAGTGGTCTGGTTCTTCGCCACTTTTGTCGCGGTGGGCGGCTCTCTCGTGGCGTTCTACACCACCATGCTGTGGAAAGCCGGCAAGGTCAAAGGGCTTTACACCGCAGATCGCACCGTATCCCGTCTGGGCGATGTGGCGGTCTGGATCAACTGGACCTGGATGGCCTCATTCTTCGCCATTGGCGTGTGGGCCTATGTGCGCAACATCCTTTGATGTGCGCCCCTGAATTTGGAACTCTCCATCATGACTCTTTTGAAATCTCTCTCCCTGACCGTCGCGGGCGTCTTGTTCACCGTCGGCATGGCCCAGGCCGCACCGTCGGCCGCGATCAGCGCCAAATTCGGCGTGTGCTTTGCCTGCCACGGCGTTGATGGTCATGCCATTCTGCCGACCTATCCCAACCTGGCGGGCCAGAACAAAGACTATCTGGTTCAGACCCTCAGGGAATTCCGCGACGGCAAGCGTCCCAATGATGTCATGGGGCCGATGGCCAAGCCATTGAGCAACAACGATATCGACGAAGTGGCGATGTACTTCGCCGACATCAAACCGGGGAAGAAGTAAGCCCAGCAGACGATGCGGCAGGCGCAGGCGCATGGGTCTGCGTCTGCACCAGCGCCTGCGTCTGTGGCTGCAGCCCGCCGCCCAGCGCCTGATAGAGCAGGGCGGTGTCGTTCAGGCGCGCAGCCTGCGCGGCGATCAGGCCGATGCGGGTCTGTTGTCGCTGCTGCTGCGCGGTGAGTAGTTGCAGCGCGCTGGCTGTGCCCAGCGCGTATTGCTGCTCCACCAGTTGCAGCGAAGTTTGCGCCGAGGCAACGGCTGCGCTCTGTGCCTGCAAGGCC
>NZ_MEGQ01000032.1:0-38480 GCF_001725585.1 Thiomonas sp. SCN 64-16
GACCAATATGCTGGCTTTGAATGCGGCGATTGAAGCGGCCCGGGCTGGGGAGCATGGCAAGGGCTTTGCGGTGGTGGCCGCGGAGGTGCGCAAGCTGGCGGAGCGCTCTCAGGTGGCGGCCAAGGAGATTGGCGATCTGGCGACTTCGACGGTGAAGCAGGCGGACGCCGCGGGTAGCCTGATTGCGCAGATGGCGCCCCATATCTCGAAGACTTCGGATCTGGTGCAGGAGATCACAGCCGCTTCGGAAGAACAGGCCACGGGGATGCAGCAGATCAATCAGGCCGTCGCCCAGCTCTCCGCCGTCACCCAGCAGAACGCTTCGGCTTCGGAACAACTCGCGGCGACTGCCGAAGAGATGAATGCGCAGGCGCAGGCCTTGCAGGAAAGCATGCTGCAGTTCAAATTGGCTTGAGCCGTCGGCTTTTCTAACAGCTCAAGCCAGACGCCGGGCGCGCTCGGTCGGGCTGACGATGTCGGTCAGGCGAATGCCGAACTTGTCATTCACCAGCACGACTTCGCCGCGCGCGATGAGAAAGCCGTTGACCAGCACATCCATCGGTTCGCCGGCGAGCCGGTCGAGATCGACCACTGATCCTTGCGCCAGTTGCAGCAGTTCGCGAATCTGGATTTTGGTGCGGCCCAGCTCCACCGACAGCGTGACGGGGATGTCCATCACCAGATCGAGCTGGTTGTTGGGCGCTGCGCCGCCCTGATCGGCACGAAGTTCGGCGAAGGGAGCGGGTTGCACCTTGGGCGGCTCTGCCGCAGCGGCCACTGGCTCGGCGGCAACGCCCTGCTCCGCCATGGCTTCGCCCCAGTCCGCCAGATCGTCGGCTGCTGCGGTGTCGGTGGGGGTGTCTTCTGCCATGGAATGTCCTGCGGAATAAGGGATCGGAATCAGTGCGCGCCGTGCGCCAGGAGTTGCGCCTTCTCGGGCGCCTCCGGGAAAAGCTGCTGGCGAATCTTGAGCGCCATCTTGTCTTCGTGCCGTCCATACTCACCCAGCAGCACGGGAATACCGTCCACGCGGGCAATCACGGTTTCGGGCATGTCCACCGGCAGGACATCGCCGACCCGCAGATTCAGCAGTTCGCGCACCAGAATTTGCCGCTGCAGCAGTTCGACGCGCATTTCCACTTCGGCCTCGCGCATTTCAGTCTGCAAGGCCTTGACCCAGCGGTGATCGACTTCGCTGCGGTCGGTGGTCATGCCGGTGGTGAGCTGGTCGCGGATGGGTTCGACCATGCTGTACGGGATGCACACATGCAGGCTACCGCCGCCGCCCTCGATCTCGACATCGAAGGTCGAGACTATGACCACTTCGGTCGGGGTGGCGATGTTGACGAACTGCGGGTTGACTTCGGAGCGCGTGAGCTCGGGCTCCAGCGGCAGCACGGGCGCCCAGGCGGTTTTGTATTCCTTGAACACCATGTCGAGCATGCGCTTGATGATGCGCTGCTCCAGCGGGGTGAAGTCGCGGCCCTCGATGCGGGCGTGAAAGCGGCCATCTCCCCCGAAAAAGTTGTCGATCACACTGAAAATGAGCCGCGGGTCGAAGATGAACAGCGCGGTTCCGCGCAAAGGTTTCATCTGCACCAGATTGAGATTGCTGGGCACGACCAGGCCGCGAATGAACTCGTTGTACTTGGTCAGCTTCACCGACGACACCGAGATTTCAGAGGCGCGCCGCAGAAAGTTGAACAGACTCACCCGCCACAGCCGGGCGAAGCGCTCGTTGATGACTTCCAGCGTGGGCATACGCCCGCGCACGATGCGGTCCTGACTGGCCAGGTCGTAAGGACGCACGCCCCCTTCATCCGCCGCCTCCGGTTCGGCCACCGGCTCTTCGCCTGAAATGCCGCCGAACAGCGCGTCGACTTCGTCTTGGGAGAGGACGTCTTGAACCATGTCAGTTCCGCACAGACGTTATGAGGAAGAAGGCACTGCCCTCGCGGAGCAGCGAGCAAATCGAGCGTCGGGGCTGTTTCATTTCACTGCACCACGAAAGCGGTAAAAAACACGCCGTCGATCGGCGCCCCGTCATGCCCATGCGAAGCGGCAGCCGCGCCGCCCCCGCCGCCATGTTCCCCACCTGCAGCGGCCACCGCAGGCGCGCCTTCGAGCACCTTGTTCACCGAATGCAGGATGTCTTCGCGCAGGTGATCGCGCCCTTCCACCGAATCGACCTTGTCGATCGACTGGGCCGCGAGGATGCGCAGAATGTTGTTGCGGAGTTCGGGCGTCATGAGCTTGACCTTGCCTTCAACCGAAGGATCGTAAGTCTTGAGATCGATCTTGACCTGCAGGTAATGCACTGTGCCGTCGGTACTCTGCAGATTGGTGACAAACGGCTCCATGCTGATGAAACGCATGTTCTTCGCCTTCTCGGCCGCAGCCTCCGCAGCCAGCTCGGCCGCGGTGGGCGCCGCCTTGGGCTTCATCAGAAAAAATGCCGCCGCGCCGCCCCCGGCCATCAGCACGATCACCGCCACCAGAATGATGATGATCAACTTGGTCTTGCCGCCGCCCTTTTCCTTGGCCTTGGCCTCTTGTTCCGCCATACCCCACTCCCGATGTGCTGATTGGGGCGCGCACGCTGCGCACCCTTTGCGCGTGAAGGACGATCAATGCGTTTTCACTGTAGGGTTTAACGACACAAGGGCGGGGTTTTTGAAGGGGCGCGGCTTCGTGCAGCACACCGACCGCAGCATGAAAGACTCCCAGGTTCTCACACATAGGTGTTCACCAGTCCCTGCTGCCAGCGCAAGACCTGCGCGGCAGAAGCGCCCGATGCGCCGCCTGCGGCGATGTCGGCAATCGCGTTCGATCCCGGCGCGCCGCGTTGCGAGCGTGCCTGCTGGCGATCGCCCTGCCCGCCTTGGGCGCCGACGGAAGTCTGGCCGAGCGACAGCCCGGCCCCGGCAAACACATCGCGCAGTTGCGGCAGCGCCGCCTCGACCGCCTGCCGCACCACGGCATGCGCAGAGACAAACTGCGCCTGAATCTGGCCATCGTGCATCTGCAGATGGACTTCGAGCGGCCCGAGTTGCGGCGGATTGAGATGCAGCGTGGCGAATTGCTGCTGCCCCTGTGCTGCCAGCAAAACCTGTTGATTCATCGCCTGCCCCCAGTCGGGCGAACCCATATGGGCGGGCACGGTAGCCGCCCAGACCGTCTGCGATACTTGATTGGCCTGCGGGTTGGCCTGTGGCATACCCAGAGTCAAAGCCTGCCCAATCTGGTTTTGCGAGACAACAGACGGAGTTGAGTCGGCATGGTTCGATGGTGCGGCCTGCAGGGCCGAAAGGCCTGAAGCCGTGGTGAGGGACTGATGCAGGGCCGCGAATCGGCTGGGCTGTGCGGCGTCGGCAGCGTTGCCCGCCAGATTCTGCATCCACGCGGGCAGGCTCTCGGCGGCTTTGGTTGTGCCGCCCGTCGTGACGCCTGCTGGCGCTCCCGCGCGCCCGAAGTTCGCCTGCCGGTCTGTCAGCGGGTCATTCTGCGGTCCGGCAAGCATTGCAGAGGTCGGCAGAGTTTTGGCGTCTTGGGCCTCAGCCGTCGGGGTGGCAATGGGCGCGGCAACCGAGGTGGCAACCGGCGCCTGCAGCATGGCGGCGAGCACGGGGCCAGGTACTGCTGCTGGGCTGGCATCCTTCGGCGCAGTCTTGCGGTCGTCCAGCGGCAAGGTTTTGCCGCTTTGCGCTGCCGCCATTGCCGCTTCGAGCGCCCCGCTGGTCTGCGGGGCTAGCGCCGATGCGCTCGCATTCGCCGCTGCAGAATCTTGTGATGGCGCTGATGACTGCATCTGCGACGAATCGGCCTTGCCCTGCGCCTGCGCTGCAACCTTTGCGTCTGAAGATGAAGCCTCGGTCGGCTTCTGCGCCTTTACCGAATCTGCAGACGCCGACGGCGAAGCCGCGGCCTTGCCCGCCCGCGAAAGCGCGTCGGAAAAGCGTGGCCCGGTCTCGCTTTGAGACGCTGCAGCCCCGGCCGACATTGATTCGGCAGGCGGTGCAGCGGGAGTGGACACGACAGGAACGATCAGCGGCATGATGGCGGCTCAAACGAGTAGATACCCGTTCTAAGCAAAACCTGCGCCAGCCTGACTAACTGATTTTTCGACTTCAGAAATCAGACCGCTGCTGCGAGCTGGGCAGGAATTGCGACGCTCGCCGTACCGCCCATTCCTGCAGGTTTTTCAGCGCGCTGGCCTTTTGTCCCTGGCGTTTTTGCGCCTGATGCTGGTCGATCAGCACCTCGAACGCCTTTTCGCGCTGGCGCGCTGCCGTCCATTGCCCCATGAGTTCGGTCAGGATGAGCTGCTGGCGGTTGAGTTCGACTTTCTGCGCGGTGATGGCCGATTCGATACGATCGACAAAACCGCGCAGGTCGCGCACCTGACTCCAGGCGGTGCCGGCAGTGCCCAGAGTCTGGATCTGTTCACGATATTGCGCGGCATAACTTTCAAGCTGTGCAAGCTTCGCCTGCGCGGTTCGAAGAATGTCCTGCTGTTTACCCACGAGTTGACCCGCATTCTGACTGGCCTCTACGGCTTGCACATGCAAAGCCTGAAGGGTCTCCAGCCGTTGCGGGCTGAGGGTATTGTTGTAGGTCATGCGTTGGGGGCCGAATTTGATTCAGGCAAAGTGTAAACCTTGCACCCGGCAGGCCCAAACTTCCCTGTCGAAATCGTCAAAAACCCGACATTTCAAACAAGGTAGGGCGTCATCAGATCGGCCAGTTCCTGTCGGCTCTGTGTCAGACCGACAGCGGCGTGCATGTCCTGAATCAAAAACTCGCGGATGCCGGCGTGCGCCTGCACCGCCTGGTCGAGTTGCAGGTCGGCGCCCGGGGTGTAGGCGCCCACCGCGATGAGGTCTTGCTGGCTGGCGTAGCGCGATTGCATTTCCTTGAGCTTCTGCATGCGCCGAAGTTCCAGCGGGGTTGCGATGGCCGGCATCACGCGGCTGATCGACGCCTGCAGGTCGATGGCCGGAAAGTGCCCCTGCTCGGCCAGACGGCGACTGAGCACGATGTGGCCGTCGAGAATGGCGCGCACGTTGTCGGCCACCGGGTCTTGCTGGTCGTCGCCTTCCATCAGCACGGTGTAGAACGCGGTGATGCTGCCGCCGCCCTCCGGCCCGTTGCCCGCGCGCTCCACCAGCGCCGGCAGCTTGGCGAACACCGAGGGCGGAAAACCGCGCGCCGCCGGGGGCTCGCCTGCGGCCAGCGCCACCTCGCGCAGCGCCAGGGCGTAGCGGGTGACCGAATCCATCAGCAGCAGCACGTTCAGCCCCTGGTCGCGGTAATACTCGGCCATCGCGGTGGCCAGACGCGCGCCGCGAATGCGGGTCAGCGCCGGAGCGTCGGCCGGGGCGGCCACCACGACGGCCCTGCTGCGCCCTTCCACGCCCAGAATGTCTTCGATGAACTCTTTGACCTCACGGCCCCGCTCGCCGATGAGGCCCACCACGATGACGTCGGCATTGGTGTTGCGCGCCATCATGCCCAGCAGCACGCTCTTGCCCACGCCGCTGCCCGCGAACAACCCCATGCGCGCGCCACGGCCCACGGTGAACAGCGCATTGATCGCGCGCACGCCCACGTCGAGCGGCTGGCGCACCAGCGCCCGGGCCAGCGGGTTGATCTGCTGGGTGGACAAGGTGGTGTAGTGTGAGGCCAGCAGCGCGCCGTCGCCGTCGAGCGGACGGCCGTTGCCGTCGAGCACGCGCCCGAGCAGCTCGGGCCCGACGGGAATGCGAATATCGCCCGGCACGGGATGCACCCGCGCCCCCGGTGTGAGGCCCTGCACTTCGCCCAGCGCCATGAGCTGCACATGATCGCCGTTGAAACCCACCACTTCGGCGTCGATGACACGGTTCTGCTCGGTGCTGATGCGGCAACGCTCGCCCAGACTGGCCTCCAGCCCCTGCGCCTCGAGAATGAGCCCCCGCACCCGCACCAGGCTGCCGCTATAGACCAGGGGCAAAGGCCCGCCCGATTGCAGACGAAGTTGCAAAGTCTGCAGATGGCGCGATACCCGGGCCAGACTCATTGAAACCCCCTCATTGCAGCCCCCTCATTGCAGCCCTTCCTCGAAAAGCCGGGCCATGATCTGCCGCCAGCGCTCTTCGACGCGCAGATCGAGTTCGCTCACTGCCTCGCGCGAGCGCGTGCGCCAGCGGCGGTCGGGCGTGGCGGTCTGCCCCGGCGCGGCAGCGGCCACGATCAGATCGCCGCGCTGCAGGGCGTCGTCCGCAAGCAGGGTCACGCCGCTGCTTTCGAGATCGGGCGCGACGTTGCGCAGCACGTCCAGATCAAGGGGATGAAGCCGCACCGAAGGCACCCCGGCCTGCGCCGGAAAAGCCGCCAGCGCCTTGCGCACAATGGGCTGCAGCGCTTCGGGCTGAGTGCGCAGCTCTTGCAGGATGACCTGCCGCGCCAGTTCGAGCGCCAGCGCCACCAGCGCCGTCTCGGCCTCGGCGTCGAGCGCGGCCACGGGTTGGGTGACGCGGGAGAGCAGCGCCTGCAGCGTCTCACGCTCCTGCTGCGCCTGCGCCCGCCCGGCGGCCAAGCCCTCCGCGTGTCCAGCGGCATAGCCCTCGCGATGGCCTTCTTCCAGGCCCGCCTGTCTACCGTCTTCGCGGCCCTGCGCCTCGGCCTGCGCGTACACCGCCTCGAACTGCTGCGCGGTCGGCGGGCCGCCGACGGTTTGGCGAGTGGGCTGCACCGCGGTACGCACAGCAGGGTCCATTTCCTGCGGCTGCCAGCGCCGTGCGGCTTGCGCGTCTTCCTTGGGAATGATGCCGCTCATGGCTTCGGTGAGAACCGGTTACTGATTACCAAGCCTCAGCCGACGAGTTGTTCGCCGCCGCCGCTGCCCAGCTGAATCTGGCCTGCCGCTTCCAGGCGCGAGGCGATCTGCAGAATTTCCTTCTGCGCGCCCTCCACCTCGGTGAGCTTGACCGGCCCCTTGGCCTCCATGTCGTCGCGCAGCATTTCAGAGGCGCGCTTGGACATATTGCTGAGAAATTTCTCCTTGAGCGCGTTGTTCGTGCCCTTGAGCGCGAGGATCAGCGTTTCCGACGAAATTTCGCGCATCATGGTTTGCAGACTGCGGTCGTCCACATTGATCAGGTCGTCGAAAACGAACATCTGGTCCTGCACCTTGGTCGCCAGTTCTTCGTCCTGCGAGCGCAGATGCTCCATGATGCTCGACGACAGCGCGGTTTCCACCCGGTTGAGAATCTCGGCGGTGACCTTCGGCCCGCCCACGGAACTGACCTGCACGCTCTGCGAATCGCCCGAGAGCTGCTCTTCGAGCACTTCGTTGAGCTCGCGCAGCGCGCTGGGCTGCAGGCCGTCGAGCGCGGCCAGTCGCAGCATGGCTTCGCCGGCCTGGCGCTCGGTGAGAAAGTGCAAGACCTCGCCGGCCTGCTCGGGCTCGATATTGGCCAGCACCAGCGCCACCACTTGCGGATGCTCCAGCTTGATCAGCTCGGCAATGGCGCGCGGCTCGAGCCACTTGAGGTTCTCCAGACCGTTCGATTCGCCGCCGTGCAGAATGCGCTCGATCAGCGAATTGGCGCGCTCGCCGCCCAGCGCCTTGGTCAGCGCGCCGCGCAGAAATTCGTTGGAGCCCAGACCGAGTGCCGTCTGCTGCTCGATTTTTTCGCGGAATTCGCGCATGACCGCATGCGCCTGGTCGGCGCTCACCCGGTTGAGTTTGGACATGGCCACGCCCAAACGCTGCACTTCGCGCGGCCCGAGATGGCGCATGATCTCCGCGGCCTGGTCTTCTCCCAGACTCAGCAGCAGCACGGCCGCGCGGTCGAGTCCGCTGAAATCGGCTTGTTCACTGGCCATCGGACAGCCACTCCTTCACCACCTGCGCCGCCCGCCGCGGGTCTTGCTTGACCAGTTCGCGCGAGATCGCCGCATCCGTCTCCAGGGTATTGCTCAATTGCACCGTGTCGGGCGCCAGCGAACCGGGCATACCGCCCGCCGCCATTTCGGCGCCCGCACCCGGGCCGGATGACTTTTGCGTGCCGTCACTCGGCGTCTTTTCACGCGCGGTCTCGTCGACCTCGGCGGCTTCTTTGCCTTTGCGACGTTTGGCCTTGACATCGCCGCTCGTCGCCTTGCGCATGGCGCGGTAGGCCATCAAACCGAGAATCAGGGCGATGACGTAGGGCACGGCCTGCCGCACGCCGTCCCAGACCCAAGCCTGGCGCCACAAGGGCAACTGCTTCTCGGCCTCTTTCTGCGCGGCAGTGAAGGGCATGTTGACAATGCTCACGGTGTCGCCGCGCTTGGCATCGAAACCGATGGCGTTTTCCACCAGCTGCTTCATTTGCCCCAACTGCGCCGCGCTCAGCGGCACGGGCTTGCCGCCCTTGGCCTGATCGTTCACCAGTACGGAAACCGACAGCCGCTTGACCGAGCCGACCGGCTGCTGGGTATGGCTGACCGTTTTGTCGAGGTCGTAATTGCTCGTGGCCGATGAGCTGGCCGCCGTGGGCGCCAGCGTCTTGAGGCTGGGGGTGATCTGGGTGAGTTGCTGGGGCGTGAGCGGCGCGGAAGCCGTGCCCATGACAAAAGGAGCGGTGACCCCGCCCGGCGGCTGGTTGCTCAGCGCGCCGGGTACGCCGGCGGGCAGCGTATGGCCCTGGCCGTAAACCACCGAGCTGGATTCCGTCTTGGCGAAATCGATGTCGGCCGACACCGCCACGCGTACCCCCTCGTTGCCCACCAGAGGCGCGAGCAGCGCTTCGATCTGCTTGCGATATTGCTGCTCGATGGTGTTGCGATACATCAGCTGGTCGGGCTGTATGCCGCTGTCGGCCCGCTGCCCGGAGGTGAGCAGATTGCCGTCCTGATCGACCACGCTGACGTTTTTATCCCCCAGCCCCGCCACGGCGGACGACACCAGATGCACGATGCCCGCCACCTGCGCACCGCTGAGCACCCGGCCCGGGTAGAGCTTGAGCAGCACCGAGGCTGAGGGCTTCTCGGCCTCGCTCAGGAACACGGAGGGTTTGGGAATGGCCAGATGCACCGTGGCCGATTGCACCGCCGAAAGCGATTCAATGGTGCGCCCCAGAGAACCCTCCAGCGCCCGCTGGTAATTCACGCGCTCGACAAACTGGCTGGTGCCCATCGGCTCGTGGTCGAGCACCTCGAAGCCCACGCCCGCGCCTTTGGGCAGACCATTGGCCGCGAGTTTCATGCGGGTGGCGTACACCTGCGCCGAGGGCACTTCGATCACCGCGCCGCCGCCGGTGATGCGGTAGGGAATGTTGAGCTTTTGCAGTTCGCCAATGACCGCGCCGCCATCGCGCTCGGAAAGATTGGTGTAGAGCACCTGATAGTCGAGCCGGCTCGTCCACATCAGGGTGACGATAACCAGCGCGATCAGCGCCGCCAGACCCGCCAGCCAGGTGAAGCGCTGGTTCATATTCATCTGGCGGAAGGCGCCCAAGGGGTCTTGCAGCGCGGCGGCGGTGGTCGTGGCCATGAGGGGGCGTCAGGAGAGGAGCGTCAAAAAAATGTCATTCGGGGAAACGGCGTGGTGCGATAGGGCGATCAGGCCTGAATGTTCATGATGTCCTGATAAGCGGACACGAGCTTGTTGCGCACCTGCAGCACCGCCTGAAACGACAGGCTGGCCTTTTGCGAGGCGAGCATCACATCGCTCAGACTCACATCGCCCTTGCCCGATACGAACTGCTGCTGCAGGGCGTTGGCGTGCTGCAACTCGCCGCTCACCCCGTCGATGGCACTCTTGAGCGTGGCGGCGAAGTCGGATTGTTGCGAGGCCGCGGTGGCGCCCAGCGCCGCTGCCGCATTGCCGCCCGCCGCGTCTGCGGGCCGCGCTTGCGCCTGCGCGGTGAGGCTGCGCATTTGGGCAAGCACGCTTTGCATGGGATCGATCTGCATGAGGCCTCCGGCAATTTTTCGTCGATTCAACCGGGATTAAACCGGTGTTTTGCCCCTTTCAAGCAAAACACGTTCCAGCTATGGCTGGTTCAAGGCGCGTCAGGGTGCATCAGGCAGTTCCGGCAGTTCCAGCCCGGCTTCGCGCAGCTTTTGCAGTTTGTGGCGCAGGGTTCGCGGGCTGATGCCCAAACGCTCTGCGGCCCGCTGCTTCGAGCCCTGGCAGTGCTGCAGCGCGTCGGCGATGAGCTGGCGTTCATTCAACGCCAACTCGCTGCCGAGATCGCCCGCAAAGGGCTGCGGCGTAAGTGGATGTGGATGCCGCGTAAGTGCTTGCGGCGTGAGCTGCGGCTGCGTAGGCGCCGAAGCGCGCTGAAGGCTCTCGGCGGCGGGCGGCGGAAACAGCAGATCGGCCGCTGAAATCACCCCGCTTTGGCTCAGAATGGTCGCGCGCTGCATCACATTGTCGAGTTCGCGCACATTGCCGGGCCAGCGGTGCGCCAGCAAGGCCTGCTGCGCTGAAGAATCGAGCCGGGGTGACGGTGTGATGCCAAACTGCGCCGCATGGCGTACCAGCATGGCCTTGGCCAGCGGCAAAATGTCGTCGCGGCGCTCGCGCAGCGGCGGAATCTGCACCGGAAACACATTCAGCCGGTAATACACGTCTTCGCGCAACACGCCTTGCTGCACCGCCTGCTGCAGATCGCGGTTGCTGGTAGCCACCAGTCGCACGTCGAGCGCGATGCGTTTGCGCCCGCCCAGGCGTTCGATTTCGCGCTCCTGCAGCACGCGCAGCAGCTTGGTTTGCAGCGCCGGGGCCATTTCCGTCACTTCGTCGAGCAGCAGCGTGCCGCCCTGCGCCTGTTCGAATTTGCCCGGCGCCGACTGCCCTGCCCCGGTAAAAGCGCCCTTCTCGAAGCCGAACAGCGTGGCTTCGAGCAGGGTTTCAGGAATGGCGGCGCAGTTGATCGCGATGAACGGTCCCGCCGAGCGCGGCGACTGCGCGTGCACATAGCGCGCCATGACTTCCTTGCCCACACCGCTTTCCCCCAGCAGCATGACGGTGACATCGGTCTGCGCGGCGCGACGGACGATGGTCAGAATCTGCTGCATCGCGGCAGACTCGGCGATCAGGCCGCTGGCGGGTCCGGGCGCCGATGTTGTCTTTGTCGAGGCCGCGGTCGGCGCCGGGCTTGCGACCGGGGCTGAAGCCGCGACGACCTTGGTTTTTGGCGGGGTCAGCGACGTCGCCGAAGGCACGAACTGACGAATCTTGGACAGCGCCTGCGAGAGATCGAGGGGCGCGTTCAGATAGTCCGCCGCGCCGCTTTGCAGCGCCTGCACGGCCGCCTGCACCGAGGCATGCCGCGCCACCATCAGCACCGGCAACGTGGGATGCATGCCGTGCAGCCGCGCCAGCACCCGCGCCGCATCGATGCCCACCCCTTCGCCATCGCAAAACACCAAATCGGGCGACCAGCCCTGCTCGACCGCTTTCAGGGCGGTGTCTTCCGCAGTATGCAGCGCGGCCACGCAACCCGCGCCCTGCAATTCGTCGCAAAGACGCTGGCCACGCGCGGCGTCGTGGTCGATCAGCAAAATTCGCGGGGAAGTCATCGGGAAGGGTCGAAATCAGGCAGAGAAGAAACAAGAGGGCATGCAGCCCGGCAGCAAGTTAGCAAAACCAAGGCCTGAGACGTGACGATTTTCCGTCACCCGCACTCGCAACAGCGGCAAGCTGCGAATTTACTCGCGCGCCTCGGCGCCCAGGCCGTATTTGCGGATTTTCTCCACCAGCGTGGTGCGGCGCAGGCCGAGGTGCTGCGCGGCATGCGCGATCACATGGCGGCTGCGCTGCAGCGCCTGTTCGATCAGGCTGCGTTCGATCTGCTCCAGATAGGCGCGCAGGTCCATGCCTTCTTCGGGCAGAACCGGCTGCAGGACGGGCTCGGTCATGGCCTGCATCAACGCTTGCAGCCCCTCTTGCTCGTCGTCTTCGGCGGCGGGGTTCGTGGCCAGTTGGGGCAAAGCCGCCTCGGTCACGCTTAAATCTCGTCCAAGATCGCGCGCCAGATCGCCGCCGGCGCGCAGCTTGGGCGGCAGGTCGGCCAGACGCACGATGGAACCGGCATGCAGGATGAGCAGCCGCTCCATCAGGTTCTGCAATTCGCGCACATTGCCGGGCCAGCGATAACTCAGCAGGGCCTGCTGCACGCCGTCGCCAAAACGCACCCGCCCCAGCCCCTGCGCCTCAAGGCGTTGCAAGGCGTGTTCGGCCAGCAGCAGAATGTCTTCGCCGCGCTGGCGCAGCGGCGGCACCTGCACCGGAAACACGTTGAGGCGATAGTAAAGATCTTCGCGAAACCGGCCCAACCCGATCTGCTGCTCCAGATCGCGGTGCGTTGCCGCCACGATGCGCGCCTGCGCGCTCAGCACTTCGTTGCCCCCGACACGCTCGAAGCATTTTTCCTGCAGCACCCGCAGAATCTTGACCTGCAGCGGCGGGCTCATCTCGGCGATTTCGTCGAGAAACAAGGTGCCGCGCCCGGCCAGTTCAAACCGGCCCTTGCGCGCATTGAGCGCCCCGGTGAACGCGCCCCGTTCATGGCCGAACAGCTCGCTCTCCATGAGCTCGCCAGGAATCGCGCCGCAATTCACCGCGACGAAAGGCCGGGCCGCGCGCGGCGACTGCAGATGCACGGTGCGTGCCACTAACTCTTTGCCCGTGCCCGATTCGCCGAGTACCAGCACCGTGCTGTCGGTCTGCGCCACACGGCGAACCTGCTCGCGCAAAGTGCGCATCGGCGGGCTCTCGCCCAGCAGCAGATCGGGGCTGTCGGCAGTCAGGAGATGGGGTGCGCGGTCGTCAAGCATGGCGACATTCTCGCAGCCCCGCGAATGAGGGGTGCATCAACCTAGCTTGCGCAAAATGCCTTCCACCCCGGTGAGTTTGTGCAACGGGGCTTTTGCATCACGCGCCGATGCTGCATTTCTATAGGGGCCGACGTAGAACAGATGCAGCCCGCGCACTTGCTGTGCGGCCACGCAAACCTGGGTGTAGCCCGCGCGGTGCAGCTTGCTGGCCAGACGGTCAATGCTCTGCTGCTTGCCAAAAGCGCCCACCTGCACATACCAGCCCGCCGCGCGGCAAACCCCCACCGCCCCAACGCGCTTCGGCTTCGCTGGGGTCGCCGCAGCACGCGCGGGCTCGGTACGGGCGTGAACCGCGGGCTTGTGTTGCGCGGGCTTGTGCTTCACAACGGGCTTGCTCGGGGCTGCGGCGGTGACCGCTGAACTCGCAGTCTCGACAACGGAGGTTGGCGCCGGGGTCGGTGCCGAAGCGGTTTGGGTTGGCGTTGCAGCGGATGCCACCCTTGCGGCCTGAGACGCCGTCTCCGCAGCCGCCTTTGGCGCGCTGGCCGCAGACAGCGCGTCCATCGCGGCGGCCGCGGCCCGCTCCTGCTGCGCCGTGCTCATCGCGGGCTTGGGCGCGGCTGCCGCCACCGCGGAAGCCGCCCGTGCTGCCCTATTGGAAGCGCTGGACGCAGGATGAATGACCGTGCTCTCGGTGCCCGGCGTGGGCTTGCGCAGGCCGACCACCGCCCAGACGATGAGGCCCAGAAGGATGAGAACGCCGAGAACGAGAATGCTGCGATTGAGCCAGCGCAGACGGTTTTTCAGGGGTTGGAGATCGTCGTTCAAGAGTGCTTTCCGGGGCTGGGCGGCGTGACGGACTGCGTGACTGGCGACACAACGGGCGACACAACATCGGGCGTCGCGGCGCGCGCTTCTGCAGGGTTGAGGGGCGTATCGGTCACGGTCGCATTGCTGAGGGGAGACACGATCACCACGCTCACACGGCGGTTGGCCGCGCGACCTTTGGCGGTGTCGTTGGATTCGACCGGATGATATTGACCATACCCCGCAGCGACAAGCTGTTCGGGTTTCACCCCCTGCGCGATGAACATTTCCACCACCGACACCGCCCGCGCCGCAGACAGCGCCCAGTTCGACGGGAATTGCGCGGTATGAATCGGCGTGGTGTCGGTAAAACCGTTGACCTGAATCGGGTAGGCCACCCCCTGCAGCACCCCGGCGATCTGGTTGAGCAGGTCTTGCGCCTGCGGGGTGAGCGCCGCCTGACCCGAAGCGAACAACACGGTGTCATGGATGTCGATCACCACACCCAGCGGGGTCATGCGCACCCGCACATCGCCCTTGCGAATGGCGCTGGCCAGCAGCGTTTGAATCTTCTCGGCTACGCCCTGCAACGTCTTTTGCACTTCCTTGGCCCCCGGCCCGCCTCGGCCTGGCTCGATGATCTCGGGCTTTTGCTGTTTGGGAATAGGCGGCAGATCGATGGCCGAGGGCATACTGTTGAACGGCTGGCCTACCTGCACCGGGTTGGGCGTGGTGGGCTGGCCGGTGAAGGCGGCGATCATGGTCTGCGACAAGACCTTGTACTTGCCTTCGTTGAGCGAGGAGATCGAATACATCACCACGAAAAATGCAAATAGCAGGGTGATGAAGTCGGCATACGACACCAGCCACCGCTCGTGGTTTTCGTGTTCTTCGTGGGCTTTTTTACGGGCCATGACTCAATTCGTTCGAGGTCTCTACGCCAGCAAGGCGGCTCAAGCGCCCTGCCGCTTCCGCGCCACCTGGCGGCGATGGTGACGGAAGATCAGCCGGTCGAGGTCGTTTTGCACCTGCTGATCGAGTGGATCGAGCTCCAGGGTGTGCCAGAACTGGCCGCGATCGGGACGTTGTTCGGTCATCAGGCCGGAAAGCACCAGCGGCAAGGCAATGCGATGACGCAGGTAGATGCGCGCCCACAGACGCCGCCCGACTTCGAGCGGCTGCTCGCTGGCCCAGCGCAGTTTGCGCGAAGACAGCGCGCAGGGCCGCTCCGGCGGCAGATTGCCCAGCCCGCGCAGCGCCGCGCTGGCCATCAGCAGCAAAAGATCGACGCGGCGCTCCAGATTTTGGATGGGATCGGCGCGGCCATGTTCGCCGTCGTGCGACACGGTGGGTTCGTCGAGCATGAGCAGAGCGCGCAGCAGGGTGTTGTTGTCCGCCATGACTTCTGCGCGGGCCTGTGGCGGATTGAGTTCATCTACCCAGTCCAGCGGAAACACGCCATCGAGCTGCACCGCTGCCACAGCGCCGTGCAGCGCGTCGGGGTGGCTGGCGAAAAACCGGGAATCCGGGAAATCAGCGGGCTCGTTGGACTGGGACATGACGTTCTCCTTGCCGTGCATTGTCCCATTGCAGCAATAGTCGGGCCAATCCGTGTCGCCACGGAAGGCGGCTCACGCCGCGGCCTGCTCCATGCCCTGATGCCAGGAGTCGCGCAGCGCCGTGACCACGGTGCGGCAGTCTTCGATGGCCTGCAGGTCGTCGAAAATATTGGCCTGTGCCAGACGGGCCAGCAGGTAGGTATATATGCGCTCCAGGCGTTCGGCCACCGGCTGTTCGGCAAGCTGCGGGCCCTCTTGCGTACCATCAGGCAGCACGGCCAGCAGGTGCTCAACCAGTTGGTAAGCGCGCCCGAGCGATTGCCCCTTGAGCGGCAAATCCTTGCCGTCCGGGTTGCGCAGCGCGGCCTCTGCCCGCCGCAGGTATTCGAGAATGCCGTCCAGCCCGAGGGCGTAGAGCTTGTCTCCGGCGATGCCCTGATTTTCTACCTGGCGATAGGCGCGCATGGCAAAAGCGGCTGCACTCATGAAAAACTCTCCTGATGGGGCGACGATCAGCCGCCGGTCGAACTGGAACTGGAGCTGGAACTGCTGCCAGGCGGATTGAAGAACGCGGTGAGGTACTGCCCCACCGATTGCAACTGCGCGACTTGCGTCTGCATGGCGTTGAACTGCTGCTGCAGCAATGCGGTCTGTGAGGCCGCGCTGTTCTGCAACTGGGTGATCTGCTGATTGATACCCTTGATGGTGTTGTTCAGCCCGCTGGTCGCGGCCGAAACAAACCCGCTTTGGGTATTGAGCGCCTGGGTCAGAATGGCATTCATCTGTTGATAAATGCCCTGGCTGACCGTGACCGAACCCAGGCTGCCCGTGGCTTGCCCGCTGATGTTGACCTGCAGGCCCAATGCCGCACCCGGCCCGGTGACGGTGAGCTGCTGCCCTGCCCCGCTTCCGGCCTGGCCGTTGATCGACCCGACCACATCCGTGCCCTTGGCCATCAGCAGCGTGGTGCCGATGCCGGTGCTCCCGGCGGACGCCGGCTGCGTGGACACCACAGAAAAATTCTGCGCACTGCCGTAATCGGCCGACTGGAACTCCAGCGTGCCGTTGTTGTTGATCGCCGAAATGCCGCTCAAACCCTGCTGGCTCAGCGTGGCGTTGATGGTGGCGACGATGGTGTCGATGGTGGAACCCGAGGCGAGCTGCACCGACACGCTGGTCGCGCCCGAACCGATGACCAGCGTTTCCGCGCTGGTGATGCCGCCGCTGGCGATGGGGTTGGAGGCCGTCGCGCTGGCCTGCGTGGCGCCAGAAGTGACATTGACCGCATAAGTACCCGGCTGGGTGTTGTTGCCCGCGCCGACATACTGCACATTGGCATTGGTGGCCGTGCCGACCTGGCCGAACAAACCGGCCACAGCGTTGTAGTTGCTCTGCAGCGCCGAGCTGAGTTTGCCGCTGTCGAGCGCCAGGGTGCCGTCTTGCGCGAGGCTGATGCCCACCGCGCCGAGCGAGGTGTAGGCGCTGCCCGGCGTGGTGCCGATGCCCTGTCCGCTGATGAGGTTGAGCAGTTGGGTGCGCAGGGTTTGAATTCCGGCGTTGCCGATGAGCGGGCCGCTCTGGCCGGACGCGCCGTTCGACCCGGGGGTGTAGGCGGTGAGCTGGTTGAGCGTGCCCATGGAGGTGTTGAAAGCCGTGACGAAACTCTGCACCGAGGTCACGAAGGCGCTGGTATCGTTCGCCACGGTGAGGGTGGTCGAGCCGCTGGCTTCGAGCAGGTTCAGGCTCACCCCCGGAATCGCCCCGCTGACCGTGTTGGTGGCGCTGGTCACCGCCAGCCCGTTGATGCTCACCGAGGCGTTGCGGGCCGTCTGGCTCTCCGTCATGCCGCCCGAGGCGCTGGCGCTGTAGCTCAAACTTCCCAGTGAACCCGTGGCACCGCTGGTGCTCACGGTGAAGGCATTGGCCGCGCCGGTGTTGTTGCCCGTCATCGTCAGCCGGTAGCCGGTGCCGTCGTAAATGACCGCCGCATTCACCCCGCTGCCCGACTGGTTGATCGCCGCGGCAATGCCGTTGAGCGAGTTGTTGGTGCTGTCGATATTGATATTGGTGACCGAGCCGCTGCCCACCTGAATCTGCAGCGTGCCCGTGCCGACCGCCGTGTTGGTCGCCGAGGCGAAATCTCCGGAGTAGATGCTCTGCGTCTGCGCCAGCACGATATTGCTCAGCGAATACGTGCCCAGAGGCGCGTTGGAGCTGGCCGTGCCCGACACCGCGCTGGAATTGCTCAGACTGACCGAGCGGTTGTTGAGGCTGGTGATGTTTTGCAGCCCGGCCACGGTCGATTGCAGGCTGGACAGGCTGCTCTGCACCGAACCCCAGGCGCTCAGTGTGGACTGGTACGACTGTTCCTGGTTCTGCAGCAGCGTGATGGGCTGCTGATACGCCGCCGACAGCGAGGTGATCAACGACTGCACGTTGATTCCGCTGACCAGACCTGAAATGGATACCGACGACATACTGCGCTCCGATTGCGTTACCGCTTGAGAGTTTTAACGACACACCCCAGCCGAACTGTAGGGCCGAAGAATCGATCCGCGTCAGGCTTTTTCCTGCAGCAGACTGCCGGGCGACATCGGCTGGTCCGGGCTCTGCGCCGCGGCCTTCACCACCTGCTGCGAGGGCACGTAGTAGCGCACGAAGACCTGCTGCGTTTGTTTGTCTTTCAGCTCCACCAGCAACTGACCGGGGTGACCGCCATTCGGGTCGAGCCCGGCCGTCAGTGCCACGGAGGGCGCTTGCTGGCTGACCTGTTTTTGCAAAGTGTCAGCCGCCTGCGCCAAAGTAGCGGGCGGCAAACTGTTGGGTGCTGCACCTGGCAAAACCCCTGCGGCCGCAGGGCTTGCAGTCGGTCCGGCTGGCACAAAGCTTGGCGCCGAACCCGGAGCTGGCGCAGACGCTATTGGTGCTGTTGGCACGCCAGTCTGTAACTTGCCGGGCGAAGAAAAATTCACGGCATTTTGAACGTCCATGATGCCTCCATTCAGGCCAATGAAACCAAGACAAAAAGCATGAAGCAGATGGCAAAACCCCCGGGACGCCTCGCAGCGGCCCGGGGAAACCCCCTGGAGAAACGATCAAGCTCGATTACGGCAGGAGCTTGAGGTAGCTCTGTTGCAGCGAGTTCGCCTGCGCCAGGGTCGAGATGCCCGCTTGCTGCAGGATCTGGTACTTGGACAGCTGCGTGGTCGCCTGGGCGATGTTGGCATCCTGCACCACAGACTGGGCCGCCTGCAGATTGGTCGCGGTGGTCTGCGAGTTCTGCACCGAAGCCTGAATCCGGTTCTGGATCGCGCCCAGCGCGCCGCCTTGCTGGTTCAGTGCGTTGATGGCGCTGTCAATGATGGAGATGGCCTGGTTGGAACCTTCCACCGTGGACACATTGACCGTCGACGCAGCTTGCAACTTGCTGATGCTGTCCAAACCAATGTTCGAGCCGTTAGCCAGAGAGTAGCCCTGGGTGGACTGCAGTTGCACAAAACCCTGAACCAAGGCGGTTCCGGCTCCGCTGGTGATGGCTGGCGCCGTCCCTGCGGTGAGAGAACCGCTGCCGCCGAAGCCCGATATCAGGATGTTCTCGCCCTGGTTCTGGCTCAGCACCAGTTGGTTGCTGGAGTTGACGCTGGCGGTCACGCCGGTCTGCGCCGTGCTGTTGTTGACAGCGGCTACCAGACCGCTCAGACCTGTGGGATCGGTGCTGGTGACGTTGGCGGAAATGTTGACTGTGTTGGTCGGGCTACCCGAGGTGCCGTTGCTCAGCGAGAAGGTGTATGACCCCGTAGTGACGGTAAACGCCACGCTGGTGTTGGCCGTTGCCGTGACGCCGGTCTGCTGGGTGATGGCGTTGAACGACGCGGCAATGTTGGCGGCCGATTCGTCCGTTGTTACCGCCACGCCGCTGGCGCCGGCAGAGCCAGAAATCGACACCGTGCCCGCAGTGAAGTTGCCCGCTCCGGTGCTGATGGTGTAGGCCGAGCCGTAGCCATTATTGGTCACCGAGCCGTTGGCGCCGGAATAGACCGTGCCGCTGGTGCCGACCGTATTGACCCCAACCGCATTGGCCTGCGAGTTGGCGATGGACACGTTGATGACCTGATTGGCATTGGCACCCACCTGGAACTGCTGGCCGCTGAAGGAGCCGTCGAGGATGTTCTGGCCGTTGAACTGGGTTTGCGTGGAGATGGTCTGCACCTGCGCCAGCAACTGCGACACCACGCCTTGCAGCGAAGCGCGGTCGGAGGAGGTGTTGGAGCCGTTGGCCGATTGAACCGCGATGGTGCGGATCTGTTGCAGCAGGTTGGTTTCGTTTTGCAGCGCGCCGGTGGCGGTCTGCACCAGCGAAACGGCTTGGTTGCCGTTGGACACAGCTTGGTTCAGCCCGTTGATCTGGGTTTGAAAGCGCTGCGAAATGGCGTAGCCCGCCGGGTTGTCCGCAGGCCCGTTGATCTGCTTACCGGTGGACAGTTGCTGGATGTAGGTGCTGAGGCTGCTGGAGGTGCTGCCAAGTGCGTTGAGGGTGTTCAGCGCGTTGACGTTGGTGTTGATGATGCCGGAAATGGCCATGATGGAGCTCCTTTGCTATGGGGAAATCCGGCATCCGTGCCGAATACGGACAACCCTGTCCGCATTCCTCTTAACGGCACGCTCCAACGGCGCTTTAGGATTTTTTTTGCGCCGCCTGCGCCGCCTGCTCCGCAACGGTGCGCAGGCGCTCCAGCAGCGGGGCCAGGGCGTCGGCTGGCGACGGGTCCTGCTCCGCAGTTGACGCGGGCTGCTCGGCTGCCGCCGCCGCCGGGCCGGGTTCTGCCCTGGGCTGAACGACGGCGCCGAGCAAGGCGTCGAGATCGGCTTCGGTCTGTTCGAGCAATTCGGCAGCGGCCGGGCTAGCGGCCAGATGCGAGAGTTGCAGCCGCAGGTTCAGCCCCAGCAGGGCCAGCGCCTCGGCCGTTTGCGCGAGTTGTTCGGCGCTGTGCTTGTGCTCAGCCTCGGCTTGCACCAGTTTTTCGGCGCGGGCGGCGGCGTGCGTCTGGGCGGTTGCCTCGCGCTGGGCGGCTACGCCGACCAGCGCCTCGACCTCGGCAGCAAGACGGCTGGCCAGCGAACTCAGTTCCGCCCAGGCGGCCTGCTGCTGTTCGCGCTGTACCCGCGCGACGCTCTCGATCGCCTCACGCGGGTCGGGCAAAGCCGCTGCAGTGGCCTCGGCTTTGGCTGCCGCTACTGCACGGGCCGCGTCCTGCGCCTGCTGTCTGAGCTGAGCCAGTTCGGCCTGCGCTTGAGCCGCCTGCCGCTGCCAGGCGCTGCTTTGCGCCCGCTCGGCTTCGAGCGCCGATTGCAGAGCGGCGAGCTGGGCGGCGGTTTGCGCGGCGATTTTGGCCTTCTCTCGGGCGGCATCATCCACGGGCTGACGCGCCGCAGAGGCCGCGTCGATCAACGGCTGCCAGAAGGCGGCCAGGGAGGATTTGAGCGGCGCCTGCGCATCGGGCGCGGCAACCGCTTCGCGCAAGACTTGCTGCACTTGCAACAAATCCAGACGAATAGACAAACCGAGATAAAACGCCAGCAGCACGAGCAGAGCCGCCCCCGCGCCCCAGACGGTGAGCAGCAGCGCGGGTTCGGCGTCAAGACCTGCGGCAACCACCAGCGCCGCGCCCCAGATCAGCGCGAACAGGCCCAGCAGCAGCAGGCTGCGTTGCGGCGTGCGCTTCATGGTTGTGCTCCCCCGGCGTTCCAGCAGGCGTGCCACAGCGCGGCGACATCGAACACGGCGATGGGTTCGGCCCAGGGCGCCTGCGGAATGGAGGGCTCAACGAGTGACGGCGCCCCTGCGTGCAACAGCCCGCGAATGGCGTTCCACGGAGGCCGCAGCCCCGGCTGCACCGGCGCCCAGTGCCGGGTGAGCGTGGTGGCGGACAGCCGCAGCAGCCCGCCGACGTCATCCACCGCGAGCACACCGGCCTGCTGCGCCTGGCTCCAGACCAGAAACCGTGCATCGCCCCGAGACAAACTCGGGCGGCGCAGCAAACAGGCGCCCAGATCGAGCACCAGCAGCGGCCGCCCCTGCCAGGCCATCAGGCCCGCGCAGTGCGGGTGGCGCTGCGCCAGCGGCAGCGCCAGCAATTTCGGCGAACGCAAAATCTGGCGCACCGGGGCCGCGTCCAGCGCATGAAGTTGATCGCCCACGCGGAACTGCAGCCAGGAGATCGTGCCGGTCATCGGTCGCTCCCCACCCGCAGGCGCGCTTCGAGCCAGGGCAGATCGAGCAGCAGCACGGGCTGCCCGGTGTCTGGCTGCCACGGCGCGCCCTCCCACGCCGCCGCGCGCACGCCGCAGGCCGACTGCACGGCCGGTGGCACGGGCCAGAACAGCAGGTCTTGCTGGCGGCCAAGCGCCTGAACCCGCAGGGCAAAAGGCGGCTCGCCCGAATCGGGCTGAAGCAACAGCGCAGCGCCGCTGGCCTCGTGCTGCGGCTCGGGTGCCAGCCAACAAGCGGGCAGATCGAGCGCGGGCAGCGCCACATCGTCTTGCAATAGCAGAAGCTGCCCGTCCGGGCCGGTCCACTGCGGCGTGCCAGGCTCCAGAACCCAGGGCGCCAACGCGGCAGGAACCGCGACGATCCAGGGGCCGACCACGGCGGTTTGCACGGTGAGCGTCTGTGCTTCGTCCAGCGGGGTTTGCGGGGTAGGCTCAGCGGGCGCGATCGGCGCCGGGGCGGGATCAAACACCTGCGGCGGTGCAAAGCGCATCGGCGCGACGGGCTCAGGCTCAGGCTCAGGCTCAGGCTCGGGTTGCGTCTCGCTGCGGGGCTTTGCTTCGGCTGGCGGCTGCAGCGGAGTCGGCTCGGAAGCCGCAGGCGCCGCTGGCGGCTCGGCCTGCTCCGGCAGCAAGTGCTGGCGCAAGCCGTCGATCACCGCCTGCAAGGTCTCCCATTGCAACGCGGCACCGGATGCGACCAAGGGCAGTTGTTGCAGTAGATCCTGTTCGCCCTGGCGGCACAGCGCGCTGACGGCTTGAAGCTGCAGAAAGTCTGCACCGATGCGAATGCCGCGCAAAGCTTCGGCGGCGTTGCCCAGCGCCTGCAGCGTGTCTTCGCGCGTGGGCTGCGTTTGCAGGCCGGCGATGAACAGTCGCAAAAATTCCTCCGCATCCACGCGAAAAGCCGCCAGCAGTTCCTGCGCGCTGGCTTGGCGCAGGCCGCTGGGCGGACGGGGGCGGGGGGCAGACGCGGACATGGTGACGCTCAATGCGGGGCCCATCTCCATGAAAGCACGGCGCACCCGGTTGCGACCGGCGATCTGAACGACGATCTCATGCGCAATGGCCGCGTTCGAGGCGCACCTGATCGCGCCCTTCGGCCTTGGCGTGGTACAGCGCCGCATCGGCGCAGCGCAGCGTTTGCGCAATCGCGCGCTCGTTCAGCGCGGCCACGCCGGCGGAGAAGCGGATGTGCAGGCCGCCGGTCTGGGTCTGCACCAGTGGGCGCTGCACGATGGTCTGCCGCATGCGGTCGATGATTTGCACCGCCTGCGCCACGGTGGCGCCGGGCAGCACCAGCACGAACTCCTCGCCGCCGTAGCGATAGACGCCGTCGTAGGGACGCAGCGCCCCGCGCAGCAGGCGGGCGAATGCGGCGAGCACGCGGTCGCCCGCCTGATGGCCGTGTTGGTCGTTGATGCTCTTGAAGTGGTCGATGTCGAGCATCACCACCGAGCACATGCGGCCCTGGCGCAGCACCAGCGACTGTTCGCCCTGCAGGCGCTGCTGCAGCGCGGCGCGGCCCGGCAGGCCGGTCAGCGGGTCTTGCGCCGCACGCTGGGCGGCGAACACCACCTCCAGATCGGCAAAGCCCTGCAGGGTGTCGAGGCCGAGGTCGATCAGCCGATCCCAGGTTTGCACCGCCCGGACGTGCTGCTTGTCGGAGGCGGCCAGTGCGCTAATCAAGACGCCGAGCTCAGCCAGACGCTGCTGCTGCGCATCGTGCAGCGGCAGCAACTCGGCGGCATCTGGCCCGCTGCGGTCGATGGCCCGGTCAAGCTGGTGTTCGATGGCCGCTCGCGGCAACGCGGCCACAGCGCCGGGGTTTTTGCGATGGCCGCCCTGGCGCAGGCAGCGTTGAAACCAGGCGGCGTAGATCTGCCGCGCCAATCGCAGGGCCGAAGTCTCCGCCGCCGGTCCAGCCTCGGGCTCTACGGAGCCCGCTTCGATCAGACCGCCTTCGAGCACACTCCAAGTCGGCGTGGACGGCTGTTTGGGTTCGGCGCTGGGCAACAAAGCAAGGGCACGCATGGGAATCTCCATCAAAGGGTGATTCCTGATTAGCAAGCCCGGTGCCAGTCGATTCCTTGCTTTTTAAGGGGGTAGATGACCTATTTTTGGCGTCACTCAGCACTTCATGGGCTGCAATCAACCCTTTCTGCTCAACGCATCCGCCGGGAGACGGTTTTTTGACGCCCGCAAAAGTCGGCTATTGCAGTGGTACGACAACTTGCCCTTGCGCATCCACAATGCCACTGACCACCCGGCCCGACTGCACATTGCGCACCAGCACCGATTGCCCCACGCGGCCGTCCGCCATCGCCTGCCCCAGCGCCACCAGACGCACGCCCATGCCCTGCGCGATCAGGCTGACCGACTGGCCATAGTGAACAAGCTGAGGGCCGGTGAGCATGCTCTGCACCAGCGGCTGGCCCGCCGCCACGCTGTAGCGCAGCACCTGCCCGACCAGCGCCTGCGCGTCGGTCACCGCGCCGGGGGGCAGCCGGGCGGCGTCGCGCTCGACCGTGGTGAGATCGGCCGCAGTGAGCACATGCCCGGCCTGCAGCGCACGCGCCACGACCACCACCCCCTGCGGCCGGTCCACCCGCACCGGCAGGTAGAGCGACCAGACCGAGGGCGCGGTGCAACGCACCTCCACGGTTTGCGCGCCGTAGGGGTTGGCGTTGCCAAAATACGCCGTGTGCAGATCGGCGCACTGCGGAAAGCGCAGCCCCGGCGCTGGCCCCTGAACATCGATCTTTACCTTTTCCCCGCCCGGGGGCAGCCCCGCGCGCACGAACGCCTCCACCGCCGCGCGGATAGTGGCCGGGCTCTCGGCGGCGGGCACGGCCCAGGCGAATGTGGCTACGCCCAGGCTGACATTGACGACCCACGCGAGCGCGAGCAGACGCAGGCCAGAGAACAAATAAAGACGGATGGGCATGGAGCAGGGTGACGCCGGGTAGTGGGTTTGCCTTTCTCCTGACGCAAAGTCTGTACCAGCCGGAACCCTCAGTAAGACGCCCATCGCTTGCCGTCCCAAGCTGTAGAGCGGCAAGGTCTTGCCGCTTTCCCTCGTGCCATTTGCCGCTTGCGACGCCTCGCCCCCGCAGATCCCGGCGAGTCGCGCCTGGCATGGAATCTGCTGTTAAAGCGCCACTCACTACCCGATCCACGACCATGACTTCCGCCCTCGACCGTGAATTCGCCCCGCTGCAAACCGCGCTGAACCTGCGGGCGCAGCGGCAGCAATTGCTCTCGGCCAATATCGCCAATGCGAACACGCCCGGCTACAAGGCGGTGGATGTCGATTTTTCCGCCGCGTTCAAAGCCGCTTTATCCGGGCAGCAAACCGGCGGCCTGCCGCTCAAGACCGAGAACGCCAGGCAACTCGCGGGCAACGTCGCCCCGGCCGGATCGAATTTCATCGCCTACCAGGCCGGCAACAACGTGAGCCTGAACGGCAACTCGGTGGACATGAACCGCGAGCAGGCCGCGTTCCAGAAAAACAGCATTCAGTACGAAGCCGATCTCACCTTCCTCACCGGCAAGATCAAAACCCTGACCTCCGCCATCACCGGCAACTAAGCGGCGCATTCATCATGTCTCTGTTCTCCGCCCTCGATGTGGCCAATTCCGGCCTGACGGCTGAAAGCTACCGCCTCAACGTGGTGGCCAGCAATCTGGCGAATGCCAACTCCGCCGTCAGCTCCAACGGCCAGCCCTACCGCGCCCGCGAAGTGGTGTTTGCCGCGCAGCCGTTGTCCGGCCCCGGCGTGCCCGCTGGCGTCAACGGCGTGCAGGTGGCCGGTGTGGTGGAAAAACCCGGCCCGCTCAAACTTGTGTATGAACCCGGCAACCCGCTGGCCAACAAAGACGGCTATGTGAGCTACCCCAACGTCAATCCCGTCGATGAAATGGTCAACATGATTTCCGCCTCGCGCGCCTATCAGGCCGACGTGAACGTGATGACCACCACCAAAAACCTGCTGTTGAAAACCCTCACGCTGGGCCAGTGAATTGTCCAGAACGCCCCGCCACTGACTGAAAGACCCCTGCCATGAGCACCTCTCCCATCAGCTCCAATTCCTTCCTGTCCTCGCTGCAGACGAGCAGCAGCAGCGGCACCTCGGGCAGCGCCGCCAGCGGCCTGAGCGGACTGAACAACGTCAACACTTTCTACACCCTGCTGGTGACTCAGCTCACCAACCAGGACCCGATGAACCCGATGAGCAACACCGATCTGTCGGCGCAGCTCGCGCAGTTCAGCACGGCCAGCGGCATTCAAAGCATGCAGCAGTCGATGGCCACCCTCACCGCCCAGCTCGCGCAGACGCAAGGGCTGCAGGCCGCCAATCTGGTGGGGCAGACCGTCGTGTTCGACAACAACAGCATCAGCCTGCCCAGCAGCGGCGGCACGGCCGGGGGCTTCACCCTGGCCTCGGCCGCGCAGAACGTGCAGGTGCAGGTGCTCAACAGCTCGGGTCAGACCATCGACACGCTGCAACTCGGCGCCCTGCCCACCGGCGTGCAGACCTTCAACTGGGACGGATCGACCAGCGGCGGGCAACAGGCCCCCGCGGGCAACTACACCTTCAACGTCAGCGCCACGGACGGCACCGGCCAGCCGGTTGCGGCCGTGCCTTTCGGTACGGGCAAGGTGCAGTCGGTCTATCTCAACGGCAGCAATGGCCCCGCACTCCAGATGGAGGGGCAGAGCAGTACCGTGCCGCTGTCGAGCATCGTGGGCGTGATGTAGTCAGCAGCGTTTGCCCGAAGCACCCAACACCACACCGCATTCAGACCACACCATTTTTCGGGGGATTTCATGAGCACCTTCCAAACCGCCCTGTCCGGCCTGCAAGCCGCCTCCACCGACCTGCAGGTGATGGGCAACAACATCGCCAACGCCAGCACGGTGGGCTTCAAGAGCTCGAACGCCCAGTTCGCCGACACCTACGCCGCGGCCATCGCGGGCACCTCGCCGCAGTATGGGCAGGTGGGCATCGGCACCTCGGTAGCCACGGTGGCGCAACAGTTCTCGCAGGGCAATATCGAGTCCACGAGCAACCCGCTCGATGTGGCCATCAACGGCAGCGGCTTTTTCCAGTTCAACTACAACGGCGCCACGGTGTATGGCCGCAACGGCCAGTTCCAGCTCGACCAGAACGGCTACATCGTCGATGCTGCGGGCGGCCAGCTCATCGGCACACCCGCGGTCAGCGGGGTGCTCACCGGCGGCTCCGGCCCGCTGCAGATCACCACCACCACCCTGGCGCCCAAGGCCACGACCAGCGGCACGCTGGGGTTGAATCTCAATGCCTCGGTCACGCCGATCCCCAGCGGCACCGCTTTCAGCACCAGCGACCCCACCAGCTACAACTACTCGACCACCAGCACGGTGTACGACAGCTTGGGCACCTCGCATCTGCTGACCACCTACTACGCTCTGCCTTCCGGTAGCGCCACGGCCAGCGGTCAGGCTTGGAATGTGTATTACTCGGTGGACGGCACCACGGCGGCCGGCGGCATCACCAGCGGCGGCCCTTCCGTCATTCAGTTCAGCCCGACCGGGGCCATCACCGGCACGGCCACGCTGACGGCCTCCGGCCTCACCTGGGCAGACGGCGCCTCACCTTCAAACATCAGCATCAACTTCGCCGGCTCGACCAATTACAACGCCACCTCGGTGGTGAACTCGCTCACCACCGATGGCTCGGCGGTCGGCCAGCTCAGCAATCTGTCGATCGATCCCAGCGGCGTGGTGTTCGGCCGCTACACCAACGGTCAATCGGCCAAGCTCGGGCTCATCACCCTCACCAACTTCAAGGCGCCGCAGGGCCTGCAGCGACTGGGCAGTAATTACTTCGTGCCCACCTACGCCTCGGGCCAGCCGCTCACAGGGCAGCCGGGCGGTGGCGGGCTGGGCGTGCTGCAGTCCAGCGCGGTGGAACAGTCCAACGTCGATTTGTCGTCACAACTGGTCAATCTGATCGTCGCGCAGCAGGCTTATCAGGCCAATGCGCAGACCATCAAGACGCAGAACCAGGTGGTCCAGACTTTGCTTAGCCTGTAATAAAACAGCTCGCCTTCATCATGGATACCTTGTGGATTGCCGCCACCGGCGCCCGCGCCATCCTGCGCCAGCAGGCGGTGACGACCAACAATCTCGCCAACGTGAACACCACTGGCTACCGCGGCGAGCAGGCGCAGTTTCGCGCCTTGCCGGTCTACGGCAACGCCCTGCCCACCAGCGCCTACACCACGGTGCAAGGCAACAGCGCCGATCTGCAGGAAGGGCCGATCAACCATACCGGCCGCAATCTCGACGTGGCGATTCGCGGCTCGGGCTGGATTGCGGTGCAGGCCCCTAATGGCGACACCGCCTATACCCGCAACGGCGATCTGCAAGTGAACGGTAGCGGCATTCTGTCCACCAGCGACGGCCGTCCGGTGCTGGGGCAGAGCGGCGCGCCGATTTCCGTGCCGCCGCTGGAGTCGATACAGATCGGCGCCGACGGCACCATCTCCGGCGTGCCGGTGGGCAGCCAGCCCAACGCGCTGGTCGTGATCAACCGCATTCAGCTCGTCAACCCGCCGCCCGCGCAGATGCAGCGCGGCGCCGACGGCCTGTTCCGCGACACTCAGGGCCCGGCGCCGGCCGACGGCAATGTGCAGCTGGCCGTGGGCGCGTTGGAGGGCAGCAATGTCAACCCGGTGCAGGCCATGATCCAGATTCTCGACAACACCCGCGCGTTCGAAATGCAGACCAAGCTGATGCAGACCGTCGATCAGAACCATCAGGCCGCCACGCAATTGCTCAACGTGAGCTGACCCGCCACGCCACGCCCGCCCCCACAACGCCATTAGAGAAACCGCCATGATCCGCTCGCTCTACGTTGCAAAAACCGGCCTCGAAGCCGAACAGACCCGCATGGACGTGATCGCCAACAATTTGGCGAACGTCAACACCAGCGGCTTCAAAGGCTCGCGCGCCGTGTTTCAAGACCTGCTCTATCAAAACCTCACCCAGCCGGGCGCGCAGTCGTCGCAGAGCACGCAATATCCCAGCGGTCTGCAACTGGGCACCGGCGTGCGCCCGGTATCCACCGAGCGGCTGATGACGCAGGGCAACCTCACCCAAACCGGCAACTCGCTCGATGTCGCCATCAACGGCCAGGGCTTTTTTCAGGTGCTCGAACCCAACGGCACCATCGCCTACACCCGCGACGGCACCTTTCAGCTCAACAATCAGGGGCAGCTTGTCACCGCCAACGGCTATCTGGTGCAGCCCACCGTCACCATTCCGGCCAGCGCACAAAGCGTGACCATCGGCAACGACGGCACGGTGTCCGTCACCCTGCCGGGACAGGCCGCGCCGCAGCAGGTGGGCGCACTGCAACTGGCCAGCTTCGTCAACCCCACCGGGCTGCAGAGCATTGGCGACAACCTCTATCTGCAAACCGGCTCCAGCGGCGCGCCCAACACCGGCCAGCCCACGCTCAACGGTCTGGGCTCGGTGCGGCAGGGCTATCTGGAGTCGTCCAACGTCAACGTCGTGGCTGAACTGGTCGACATGATCTCGACCCAGCGCGCTTACGAAGTCAACAGCAAGGCGGTGACGGCTTCCGACCAGATGCTGCAGTACGTCAACAACAATCTGTGATGACCGCGATGTCTTTCCTGCGCTCTGACTCTCACCGTCTGCGCCTGTTGCTGGCCGCGGCTTTCGCCCTGCTGCTGGGCGCCTGCGCCACGGCGCCGCAGCATCTCAGCAGCGGTTCGCTCAAGCCCCTGCCCATTCCGGCCGAACCGGAGTCGATGAATGCGCACACGCCCAACGGCGCCATCTGGCAGCCGGGCACCAATGTCTCGCTGTTCGAAGACAGCCGGGCGCACCGCGTGGGCGACCTCATTACCGTGCTGATCCAGGAAAACGCCAACGCCACCAAATCGACCAACACCACGGTGAACAAGTCCGACGACGTGAGCGCTGGGCTGTCGAGCTTTTTCGGCAAACCCTTCACCGTGGGCGGCTACTCGCCGTCGATGGGGCTGACCTCATCCACCAAGTTCGGCGGCAACGGCGCTACCTCGCAGAGCAATACTTTCACCACCACCTTGCAAGCCACCGTGGTGCAGGTGATGAGCAACGGCAATATGCAAATCTCCGGGCAGAAGGAAGTCATGCTCAATGGCGGGCATGAATACATCCGCGTGGCCGGTGTGGTGCGCGCGGCCGATGTCAGCCCGCAAAACACCGTGCTGAGTACGCAGATTGCCAACGCTCGCGTGGAATACAGCGGCACCGGCGATGTGTACGCCGCCGCCAAGGTGCCCTGGCTGGCGAGCTTCTTCCTCTCGTTGTGGCCGTTCTGAACTGGGTGACGACATGCCGACCGAATCACTGCGTACACCCCTCCCCCTCCCAACCTCCCCCACGGCGTGGGGGAGGAGTGATGGCTCCCTCCCCGCTCGCGGGGAGCGTTGGGGTGGGGAGTCTTGTCGCCCCCCAAACGCGCCGAGGCCCCAAAGTCCAGCGGCACGCCGCCGATCAGAAAACCGGGATTCAGCCCGGCAACCTCGAGAATGTGCGCCAGCATCGAGGTGGTGGTGGTCTTGCCGTGGGTGCCGGCGACTGCCAGTGTCCAGCGGCCCTGCAGCACATGCTCGGCCAGCCACTGCGGCCCGCTGATGTAAGGCTGCCCGGCTTCGAGGATCGCCTCCATCAAGGCATTGCCGCGCGACACCACATTGCCGATGACCCACAGATCGGGCCTGAGCGCAAGTTGGTCGGCGCCGTAGCCCTCGACCAGTTCGATGCCCAACTGCTGCAACTGCGTGCTCATGGGCGGATAGACCTGCGCGTCGCAGCCGGTCACGCGGTGCCCGGACTCCTTCGCCAGCGCCGCCAAACCGCCCATGAAGGTGCCGCAAATGCCAAGAATATGAATATGCATAGGCAGATTCTAGGAGCCGCCGTCCGCACCGCCGCAAACCCGCATAAACCGGTTTTCACAGGCGTTTACACGGACAATAGGCGCTCCGCCCTTTTTCGCTCCCCGCATGCAGACCAACCCGAACCGCACGTCAACCGTCACCGTCTATCTGGCTTCCGCCAGCCCGCGGCGGCAGGAGTTGCTGCGGCAGGTCGGCGTGCCCTTCGAACTGCTGGCCCCGCTGCCCGACGAAGACAGCGAGGCGCTGGAAGCCGCGCTGCCCGGCGAGCCTCCGGCCGACTATGTGCAGCGCGTCACTCGCCTCAAGCTGGAAGCCGCGCGGCAGCGTCTGGCCCGTTGCCGCCCCGAGATCTCGCCCGAGGCCGCCGTGTTGCTCTGCGCCGACACCACCGTGGCGCTGGACGGCGCGATTTTCGGCAAGCCGGAAAGCGCCGACGACGCGGCGCGCATTCTTCGCACCCTCTCCGGCAAAACGCACCAGGTGCTCACCGCGGTGTGCGTGCAGCGAGGCGCGGCGCGACACGCGGCGCTGCAAACCTCGCAGGTGCGCTTCGCCGCCTTGAGCGAGCAGGACATTGCTGATTACATCGCCAGCGGCGAACCCTTTGGCAAGGCCGGCGCCTATGCCCTGCAAGGGCGCGGCGCGGCGTTCGTCGAGCACCTCAGCGGCAGCGCCAGTGGCATCATCGGTCTGCCGCTGTTTGAAACGCTGCGGCTGCTGCGCGCAGCCGGTTGGTCTGCCCACCCGCACAGCCCCACACAACAAGAGACAACGCGCCCATGAATCCCACACCCGAAGACATTCTCATCAACATCACCCCGCAGGAAACCCGGGTCGCCTTGGTGGCCCACGCCGCGGTGCAGGAACTGCACATTGAACGCAGCCTGGAACGCGGTCTGGTGGGCAATATCTATCTGGGCAAAGTGGCGCGGGTGCTGCCCGGCATGCAGTCCGCTTTCATCGACATCGGCCTGGAGCGCACCGCCTTTTTGCATGTGGCCGACCTGTGGCAGCGTCAGGCCATTCCCGTACCCACCGAGGCCGCCAGCGAAGCCGCGACAGCACCGCCCCTTCAGCCCATCGAAAAGCTGATCTACGAAGGCCAGACGTTGATGGTGCAGGTGCTCAAAGACCCGATCAACACCAAGGGCGCGCGCCTGACCACGCAGATCAGCCTGGCCGGACGCATGCTGGTGCATCTGCCGCAAGACAACCATATCGGCATTTCGCAAAAGATCGACGGCGCAGAGCTGCGCACCGCATTGCGCGAACGCATGAGCGCCCTGCTGGCGGCGGATGCCGGCGATTCGCAAGGTTTCATCGTGCGCACCAATGCCGAAGACGCCAGCGACGCGGAGCTGGCCGAAGACATCGCCTATCTGCGCAAGACCTGGGCCGCCATTCAGCAGCGCGCCCACGTCACCAGCCCCAGCGCCCTGATCTACCAGGAACTCAGCCTGGCGCAGCGGGTGCTGCGCGATCTGGTGAGCGACGCCACCCGCAGCGTGCAGATCGACTCGCGCGAAAACTTCGAGCTGCTGCAGGGCTTCGCCGCCGAATACATGCCCCGGGTCAGCGGCCGCCTGCAGCTCTACCGCGGCGAGCGCCCCCTGTTCGAAACCGCCAACGTGGACGAGGAAATCGAGCGCGCGCTGGGGCGGCGGGTCGATCTCAAATCTGGCGGCTACCTCATCATCGACCAGACCGAGGCGATGACCACCATCGACGTCAACACCGGCGGTTTCGTCGGCGCGCGCAACTTCGACGACACCATCTACCGCACCAATCTCGAGGCCACGCAAGCCATCGCCCGCCAACTGCGGCTGCGCAATCTGGGCGGCATCATCATCATCGACTTCATCGACATGCACAACGCCCAGCACCGCGCCGCCGTGCTCGACGAACTGCGTAAATCGCTGGCACGCGACAAGGTGAAAGTCACCGTCAGCGGCTTCTCGCAACTCGGCCTGGTGGAACTCACCCGCAAACGCACCCGAGACTCGCTGGCGCACATGCTGCTGGAGCCCTGCCCCACCTGCGGCGGGCTGGGGCAAGTGAAAACCGCGCGCACCGTGTGCTATGAAATCCTGCGGGAAATCCTGCGCGAGGCCAAGCAATTCAACCCGCGCGAGTTCCGCATCGTCGGTGCCGCCGACGTCATCGACCTGTTTCTCGAAGAAGAAAGCCAGCACCTGGCCTCGCTCTCCGACTTCATCGGCAAGCCGGTGTCGCTCCAGGTCGAACCCGCGTTTTCGCAGCAACAGTACGACATTGTGCTGACCTGACAGCCCCCGCCTGTTTCCCGCCAGTCCTGAGCTGGTCGATACGGTTTGTCCAGCGCAATCAGCTTGACAGCACGACGGCAAAGCCAAGGGCGCGCCAGGCCACTTGCAACAAGTCCGTCTTAATGTAACAGCGGAGACTTCGCCGTCCTGCTGCGATTGGACTGATCACGCCGTGTCAATTGGCTGCATTGCATGAATATTCTTTGCCAATTTTCTGATAGGAATGCCGAGGAATCGTGCAACCCATTGAAATTCTTAAAATATAAGAAAATAATTATTATATTTTTCACCATATAATTATTTTATTATATTTAATGCCCCGAATTTGATACAAATTTAATTCATATAAGTAACAAGAAAAATCCATTTGTTGAGAGTTGCAATCTCTATTTGAATCCGCCTTGCTGAAGTCCTTCAGTCCAGAGCCGAGCAGCACGCTATCGGGTTCAAAAATAGATCAAGGAGGAGATTGCATGAAAAGAAGCATCATGGCAGCTGTAGTCATAGGGGCATGCTGTCAAATGGCCCACGCTAAGGAGGGTGCCCAGCTCTACGGCGTCATCGACATGGGCATTGAAAGGCTGACCTATGACAACACCAGCCTGAACCGGCTCGGTTCCGGCGTGCAATCCACAGACCGGATCGGGATACGAGGACAGGAAAATTTGGGAGGGGGTTTGCAAACATTTTTTGATGTCGAAACCGGATTTTGTGGAAACGGCACCAATTCGTTTCCAGGTAGCCTCGTATACAAAGGGGATAACAGTGCCGTGGGATCGAGTGTTTGCTCGGGTGGGGGGTTCATGGGTCGCCTCAGCGTGCTGGGCTTAAAAAGCCGCTATGGCGTTTTTAAGGCCGGTCGCTTTTACAGTCTGAATTATGACAATCTCGTCAAGATCGATCCATTCATGACAGGGATGACTGGGGCTGTGAAAAACATCGACCCGGCAGGCTATAACTACGTTCGATTTTCGCAGGCTGTTGGATACCGGACTCCCGATTTTGGCGGGCTAACGGCCGCCATGCTCTACGCATTTGGTGGACAGCCCGGAAGCTTCTCAAAGGGACAGTCTTATGAACTGAACGTGGATTATGAATCCAAAAACTTTACCGCTGGAATTGATTACCTAAAAAATAACCATCCGTACAGCGCAGGCAGCAAATTTAATCCTTATGTTGCACTGGCCTGGGAATTCGGTCCAGCTGCAACGCTCACCCAACAGGGCTCGTTCAATAATGAAGTCGTCCAGCTCTATGGTGGATATGATTTTTCCGTCGCCAAACTGACTGCACTTTACTCTGACGAAAAATACGGCGATGGTCTGCCCTATGCGGCAGGACATTTCGTACCGGATTTGAAAATATGGATGCTTGGCGCAACTATTCCCCTGCCGCGAGGGAAATTTCTGGCTTCAATTTCCAGGCGCAGTGACATGAACAAATCTGACACCACTGCAACGCAAGTGGCCATTGGTTATCTTTATCCGCTCTCCAAGAGGACGAACATCTATACATCGTATTCACGCATCCGCAACGATTCGGCAACAGATTTGTATGTTGGCGATAACGGTTTCACCGCACAGGGAACCATTGGCGGCGCGAGTGCCAGTGGTCTAACCATCGGCCTGCGTCATTTCTTCTGATGGCTCCAGCGCCATTACCCACTTTGTCCAAGGAAACATCATGAACATGTTCATCCGACGTGCGCTTGTTGGCGCAACGCTCACTACATTTGCATTCTTGCCCGGTCTGGCACAAGCTGAGGATACGGTTCCGGCAATCGCCACGCAGTCGCACTACGGTGCGATCTTCCAGATCGACTCCGGTAGTCCAGGCGCTATCAAAAAGACCATCAACAATATAGAAAACCTGCTCCATGACCCCAGGCTCAAAGGCAAGGTCCAGGTCGAGTTGATCGCCAACGCCCAGGGATTCGCCGCCTACGTCAAGAACAATGGTTTTGAGAAAAAATTGCAAGTTCTGCAACAGCAGGGCGTGCTGTTAGCGCAATGTGCCAATACCTTGCGCGAGTTGCATGTGGATCGCAAGGATCTATATCCATTCATCACTGTGGTGCCGTCCGGAATGGGAGAAATCACCATTCGGGAAGCGCAAGGGTGGGCGTATATCCATCCCTCAGCACCGAAGCCTGGTCTATGATCGAGGCACATCAAAAAGATAGGGATGCACTGCGTCCCTGTCTTTTTGATTTCAGGCGCGTGAAACGCACCTCTTGCTTATTTCGGGCAGGTGGCCGTGCTGCCCGGCACTTTGCCGACCAGCAGCAGGAAAGAGGAGAACGGGTCCATGGCGCGCATGGCCACCATCTTCGGCCCCTGGAATTCGAGGCGACCGAACATCATGGCCTTCATCGGGCCGTATTCGCCCTTGCCCATTTCTTCCCACTGCTTGGTGTTGGCGTGCATGAGAAAGTCGACATCGAAATTAGGCTTGAGGGTGGGCGCGCCGCCGGAGACGCACATGGCCTTGTCGTTTTGCAACTGCAACTTGAGCTCAACCGCGGTGTCCTTGCCGCAATCGGTGCGGTACATCTCCACTAGCTTGTAGCCGCGGCCTTTGTCGTCGTGCATGAACTCGCCCTTGAGTCCGTTGGTCAGCTCGGGGGTGTTGTTCCAGGCGGTGCAGGCTTCGCTGGCCCATTGGGGCGACATCAGCACCGGGGTGTCGGCCCAGGCTGTGGCCGACACGCAGGACAGGGCCAGACCGGCGGCCAGACCGAGGGCTTGCAGCGAACGGCGGGGGTTGAACAGTGTTTTCATGTAGGGTTGTCTCCAAGAGGGTTTGAAACACTCGCGCAGGGGATGGTGATGGAGCCCTGCCGTGGCGCGACGACACGGCGACAGGCTGGATTCCAAGCGGAAGGGTCAGTCAGGCAACAGCTCCCGCGCGCGCTGAGCGAAGGCTGCGGCTTGTTTCTCGTCGATGAACAGGCGGATGAATTTGACGCAGGCTTGCACGGCGGCAGCGCGGCCTTCCGGGGTGTCGGGATGTTGCTCGATTTTCTGCACCAGCCGCGGGGCCTGGGCGCCGAACTGTTCTTCGACGAGGGCGATGAGCAGGCCGTGGGGTGTCTGCTGCGGCGCGTCGGTAGCAAACAAGGAGGCGGGCGCATCTGAGGGAAACGCGGCGGCGTTGCGCACCAGATAGCCCTCATCGAGCAAGCCGCGCAGCGCTAGAAGACAGCGCTCGGGGTCGGCGCCCGCTTTGAGCAACTCGGCCACCGGCCGATGGCCATCGGCCATGATGAGCAGATTGCGCTGCCCGGGCAGGAGATGGTGAGCCCGGGTGGCGAGTTCTTCACGACCCTTGGGCGTTTTTTCCAGTATCCAGTCGAGCGGCAATTCAGCAGGCATCTCCGTCTGGCGCGGCTTGGGCGCCGCACCGGTCTCCTTGGTTTTGATCGCGCAACAGACTGCGCCACAGTCCGGGGAGTATGCCGATTTGTTGCCCGGCTGACACCGGGATGAACCCGCAGAAAAAAGGCCCGCACGTGGCGGGCCTGGATGAAACGTCTGCGGGATGCTCAGACTTTGGTGGTCTGCGGCAATCCGGTGATGTAGCCCACCGAGGCGCCAAACCCGCTCTGGTAGAGCTTGTCGACCAGCGGTTCCAGCGTGGAGCGGACTTTGCCGTGCAAGTCGTAATCCCAGTCGGCGCAGTGCTGGAAGTTGCTCATCACATAGGTCCAGCCATTCACATCATCGACGTCTTGCAGCCCGGTGCTCTCGGCGCCCGGCGGCGTGGACATCAGGCGGCTGAGCTGCTGATTTGCCGGTTGATAGGCCCAGAGGAAGTTGTTGACGTGCATGCCGCTGTCTTCACCGATGAAGAGTGTGCCCAACTTGGCGGAGAACTTGAGGTTATCGGGATTGGCGATCTTGTTCGGATTGGCAAGGTTGCCCAGCGCATCAGGGGTGGCCAGGTCTTCGCCGATCAGCGCGGACGGCGCTGCCATGTCCACCGGAACCCAGTCGCTGCCGATCGGGTTGCCTTCGGTATCGGTCTGAGCGGCTTTGAGGTTGAGCGCATACACCGCACCCGCCTTGGTCGGCTTGACCTTGACATCGGTCGTGCCGTCGGTCATGGCAGAGGTGATGCTGCTCATCGCGACATAGGCCACCTTGTTTTTGAAATCTGCGGTCACGCCTTCGAGCTTGGTGAAGCTCATGGAAGCGCCTTTCAACGCTGAGTAGCGGTGGGTTTCGAGAAAGGCCGCGGCCAGTTCCATACCCGCCTTGACGCGCACCCAGTTGTCTTTGCCGCTGTAGCGGATCTTGGTATAGGTGGTGTCTTGCGGATCGGCAGTGGCCACGTCCATGATGTCGCTGATCTTCAGCGTTTTGGCCAGTTGCTCGATTTCGGCGCTGGTGGCGTGGCCGAGTTTGATCCACTTCACGGTGAAACTGCCCGTGCCTTCCCCCGCGGGAGTGGTTTGGGTCATTTTGGGCGCGTACAGCGTGCCGGCCGACAGATCGGCCGCTTTGTCGGCGATGAACAGGAAGGGCCCGCCGTTGGTCCAGTCGTCACCCATCAGCGCGGTGCGCTGGTCGGGCATGATCTGCGCCACTTCCTGCGAATGCCGCCCCATGCAAAAATGTTTGACCACCTTGCCGGTGCCATCGGGATTGACGATGACCTCGGGCATATGGCCATAGAGATAGGGATTGGCCTTGGCCAGGTCGGTGTAGGCGTTCGGGTCGTTGTAGAGATAGTTGATGAAGGCGTTGAACCGGCTGTCCTTGCCCTGCGACACCGCCAAAGCGTCGGGCTCGTATTCCTCGCTGCCCAGGTGGGTGTTCCACGGCGTAAGGCTGGCGCCACAGGCGATCCACAGGCCGTAAGCGGGCTTGGTCGGCACGTCAAAATAACCGACCAGACTGAGCTTGCCCGTGGCGGGGTCTTGGTCTAGCGTGAGTACGGCAATCGGCGAGGGCAGCTTGCCGTACATATTGTCGGCACTGGCCAAATCACCCCAGCCATAGCTCTTGCCCAGGCCTGCCAGGTCGCGGCTGGCATATTCGAACTGCACGACGGCAAACAGCGGATTGCCCTTGACGCCGAGCTTGGCCTTGTCGGCCCCGGCAATCGGTTGCAGCAGGCTCATGCCGTCCGGGCAGTCGGAAAAGAACTGGCGCGTCTGTCCCGGCACGGAGACATCGTTGATGGGCTGATCGTTGATGTCGTAGTAGCCGCCCGCCAGCGTCGTGCCGCCGCCGAGTTTGGGGACTTGCGTACCCGTCTGGAACAACTCCTGATAACCCAGCTTGAACGCTTGCTTGCTGCCGTCGCTATAGCTGACCTGCAGGCTCGACGCCACCGTGGTGCCCGCCATGGCCGTGGCGTCGGCCAGAGTGGGGGCGGCCATTGCGGTAAAGGCGGCGGCCGTGGGGGTGGCAGCAACCGCTGCAGTGGTGCCGCTTCCCCCGCACGCGGCGAGCAGGGCTGAGCCGCCCGCGCCGACGCTCAGGGGAAACAAGGGGACGCCGCCAAAAATTTTCAGGGCCTGGCGTCGTGAAGGATTGGCTGGGGATTGGGACATGTTGAACTCCATCAGAGAAGGGTCGCGGACACAATAGTTACGACTCAGCAATGAAAGTTACATCTCGAATATGACAGCCTGTTGATGTCGGCCTCGTCGCCATCCGCGCCCCAAGCCCGACAGACTCCTAGATAGTGTCGTCACAAGATTTGCAGCCAGAGGGCAAGGCAGCGAATTTGCACGGCGGCAACGAATGAGGCGACGTTTTTCGCGTAGCGCGTGGCG
>NZ_MEGQ01000033.1:0-30698 GCF_001725585.1 Thiomonas sp. SCN 64-16
TTGCAGTGGGCATTCTCACTGAAGAACAGAAAAAGATGCTCGCCAAGGAAGACCGCAAGGCGACCGAGCACCAGGTGATGACTGAAAGCAGCCCCTACGAGCAGGCCGTCCAGAACTTCGTCACGAATGGCGGCAAGGAAACGGATGCGCGCCGCATCCTTGACAGCGAACTGGCGGGTGATGTGTCGGCGAAAGCGCTGGCCGACGCACTTGCCTTCCATTGCTTTGCAAACGCCGTGGAAGCCGACGATCTTGCAGTGGGCATTCTCACTGAAGAACAGAAAAAGATGCTCGCCAAGGAAGACCGCAAGTCATCTGAGTATCAGATGACAAAGCAGGCGGAGCGGGCGGCAGGCCATGACAAGCCAAACGCCGCCGACCCTGCTGCCGACAAATCCCCCGAACCGCCCGAGGCCGACAAACCCGAACGCCCGGCCCGCCCCCGCCTGCGCCAGTCCCACCGCAAGGCCGCGGCGATGGAACGCTGAACCCAGCAGCCCAGCGGCAGGTGGCGCAAAACAACCGCAGCGCGCGACCGGATTCATTCCCCCTGTTGGCGATCCTTGCCGGGGCGCGCGCCGACTGGCCCACGTCACGGGCCGCCCCCAACCCTCCAAGGCAACACGACCATGACCGCCGCATCCGAAGCCATCTACCACATCCCCAAAGCGCAGAAAGACATCACACGCTTCGTCTGGACGGGCCTGGGCCTGTTCATCATGATCGTCCTGCTGTCCACCTGGGCCGCCACCGAATACGCCGCCTGGGGTTTCGGTTTCACCCCGGCGCTGGGCGCGCCCATGATCCCGCCGTGGCTCTACGCCCCCTACGACATCCTGATCTGGACCTTCAAATACAACCGCATCGAGTACGGCCAAGCCGTGCTGGACATCCTGGAACGCGCCCACCTCATCATGGGTGTGGGCGGTTTCCTCTCCCTGGTGCTGCCCGTGGGCATTGCCTATCGGCGCTCACGCAAGGCCGACGCCGAGCGCAACGATCTGCATGGATCGGCCCATTGGGCCGCCGCCCCCGAAGTGGCTGCAGCGGCCATCCTGCCCGACGACAAAAACAAGGGCGGGGTGCTGTTTGGCGCCTGGAACGACGGCCAGCAGGTGCGCTACCTGCGGCACAAAGGGCCGGAACACATGATGGTGTTCGCGCCCACCCGATCCGGCAAGGGGGTGGGCATCGTCATCCCCACCTTGCTGAACTGGGATCAATCCGTCCTGGTGCACGACATCAAAGGTGAGAACTGGGCGCTGACCAGCGGCTTTCGCGAGAAGGTGCTGGGGCATCGCGCCATCAAGTTCGACCCGACATCCCCCGACTCCGCCCGATTCAACCCCCTGCAGGAAATCCGCATGGACGGCAACCTGGTCAAGGACGTGCAGAACATCGCCACCATGATCGTCGATCCCGACGGCAAGGGATTGAACGACCACTGGGCCAAGACCGGCTTCGATCTCATGACCGGGGTGGTGCTGTTCGTCCTGCTCTATTGGGACGGCAAAGGCCCGGACGCCCGCTTGCGCTGCCTGCACACCGTGCAGGCCATCCTCTCTGACGGCGGCCCGATCCGCGAGATCGCCAAAGAAGCAGCCGAGCGCAACCAGGCCGAAGACGCTGAGCCGATGGAAGGCTCGCAGGCCGTGATGACCTATATCCGCGATGTCGCCCTGGAAAAAGGCGCGCAGAGCGCCGACCCGCACGCCCGCACCGGCTGGGCCGCCGTGGCGCAGGCCAGCCAGTCCTTTCTGAACAAGGCGCCGAACGAAGCCTCGGGCGTGCTGTCCACCGCGCTGTCCTTTCTCTCGCTCTACCGCGATCCCATCGTCGCCGACAACACCCGCGTCTCCGACTTCACCCTGGAAAGCATCATGGGCGGCGCCGACGTGGACGGCAAGCCCGAAACCAGGAAGACGGCGCTGTATCTTGTGGTGCCCCCCAGCGACAAGGACCGCCTCAAGCCCCTGCTGCGTCTGGTCATCAATCAGGTGGTGCGGCGGCTGACCGAAGGCATGGACTTCGACGTCGGCGGGGCGAGCAAGAGCCGCTACCCGCACAAACTCCTGCTGCTGCTCGACGAATTCCCCAGCCTGGGCAAACTCGACATCTTCCAGGAGGCGCTGGCCTTCATCGCGGGCTACGGCCTCAAGGCGCTGCTCATCGTGCAGGACTTGAGCCAGCTCTTTGCCGCCTACGGCAAGGATGAGTCCATCATCAGCAACTGCCACATCCGCGTGGCCTACGCCCCGAACAAGATCGAGACGGCCGAGCTGCTCTCCAAGATGGCCGGTCAGGCTACTGTCAGTCACACCCAGCGGCAATACAGCGGCAACCGGCTGGCCGTGGTGCTGCAGAACGTCAACACCAACGAGCAGATCGTGCAGCGCCCGCTGCTCACCCCCGACGAGTGCATGCGCCTGCCGCCCGACGATGAACTGGTCTTCGTCGCAGGGCATGCCCCCGTCTACTGCCAGAAGATCAAGTATTACCAGGACGCGGCGCTGGCTGAGCGCATCAAGCTCGGGGCAGCGGCGAGCACGGGCAGGCAATGAAAGTCCAATAAAATGGACAAAATAAAAGAAATACAGCAAAATGTCCAATATGAAGGACATCAAAGACCCTATGCTTCCTGCGCTCAACGCCCAGGAGCTTGGGCATGCCCTGCGCGCAGAGCGCAAGACGCGCGGCCTGAGCCAGGCGGCGCTTGCGCAAACCATCGGCAGAAAGCGCCAGACCATCGTCGCCCTGGAGGCTGGGCGCAACGTCAGCCTCTATACGCTCTTTGCCGCACTGGCCGCCCTGGGCAAGGGGTTGCTGATCCAGGACGCCCGGCTCGACCCGGCTCGGCTGCAGGAGCTGTTCCCCGATGATGAAGATCAAGGAACTTGAAGTCTCCACCCCACAGGGGATGGCGGGGCCACTGCGCCGCGAGTCGCAGTACGTCTTCAACTACGGCCGCGGCGTCGATCCCTCCTGCGAGATTTCTCTGACCATGCCGCTGCGTGCGCAGAGCTATGCCGGGAACGTGTTGCCGCCCATTTTCACGATGAACCGGCCCGAGGGCTGGCTGGCGCAGGAACTCGTGCGCCGCATGGCCAGGCTCGGCCCGATGGACGACATGCGCCTGCTGGCCATCACCGGCGCGCATCAGATCGGCAGGCTGAATTTCAAAGAGCCCGGCCAGACTGACAGCAGGCGCCAGGCCCGGATCGGGCTGCGCGGGATTCTGTCCGCCGGATCGTCTGCGGAAGTCTTCGCCTTTCTGGTCGATCAATACATCGATTCCGGGATTTCCGGTGTCCAGCCCAAGATCATGGCTCCCGATGCCGACCGACTGCCGCTCCCGGCCGACCGAACGACCGCCAGCGTGGCCGATCTGATCGTCAAGTCAGGCGGCGCGCAATATCCCGATCTGGCCGTCAACGAATTTCTCTGCATGAGCGCTGCGCGTCACGCCGGCCTGACCGTCCCGGACTTCTGGTTGTCCAACGACCGTCAGCTCTTCGTCATGAAGCGCTTTGACATCACACCAGAGGGCAGCCGACTGGGTTTTGAGGACATGGCCGTGCTCATGGGCAAGTCAGCCGACCCCTATGGCCGCTACAAATACGAGGGCAGTTACGAGAACATCGCCCGCGCGCTGCATCTGTATTGCGCCGCCGAGACGCCCCCGTCCCTGGGTCGGCTGTTCGAGAGCGTGGCCCTGTCCATGATGGTGCGCAACGGCGATGCGCACCTCAAGAACTTCGGCGTGCTGTATGACCATCCGCACGCCCTGCAGCCGCCCCGGCTTGCGCCCGTCTACGACGTGGTGACGACCACGGCCTACAGCTACGCCGATACCCGCACTGGAAGAGAACTGACCGACCGCACCCTGGCGCTCAAACTCGCAGGGTCGAAGTCCTACCCCTCCCGCGAGGAACTGATGAATTTCGGGCGGGTGAGTTGCAACGTCAGTCGCCCTGGTGAAGTCGTCGAGCGCATCGCCGAGGGCATGACGCGGGCGCTTCAAGAGCACGGCGAGCTGCTGTCCCGCCCCATGCGGGACCTCATTCACCGGGAGTGGGATGCAGGAAGGATGAGCTACGCGCCCATCGTGTCCAGGACGGCGCAGTCCCTCTCCCCAATCGAGAGTGGAACCCAAGCAGCACCCGCCGATGACAGTGGTACGAAGGCGCAACCCGCCCACCGCCGAAGGAGCACGCGCCGCGACCTGAACCGCTGAGCTTCCCGGCCCCACCCCGCAGAGTCAGGGCAATCACCGCGCGCATCCGCGCGGCAGGAGCCCTGAATGAGCATCCCCTACGCCATCGAACAGGCGATCACCCGCCAGCGCATGCCGCGTTGGAATCGCCTGCTCATTCCCATCGCGGCGCTGGCCGCGACCGCCCTGACCATCAACGTCCTGTGGTGGTGCGGCTGGCGGGTCAACTGGACTGAGAGCGAGCCGCTTGGCCTCTACCGCCTGCTGCCCGTCACGGCAGACTCGCGCATCGTCCGCGGCGAACGCGCCGAGTTCTGTCCTCCCACCACCGTGACGCCGCAGGCCTTTCCCTTCTACATGAAGGGCGACTGTCCTGGCGGCGGCATGCCGATGTTCAAACAGATTGTCGGTCTGCCCGGCGACCGCATCACCGTCACCCCGCAAGCCGTGACCGTCAACGGCAAGGCGCTTGCCCACAGCGGCCAGCTTCCCGGCTCCCCGAGTTTTCCACGGGTGCATCTCCCGTACCAGCACGGCACATTCACCCTAGGCCCCGATCAGTTCTGGGTGTATGGCAGCGGCGCGCGCCCCGCGCTGGCCGCCCAGAGCTTCGACAGCCGCTACTGGGGGCCGATCACCCGAAATGACATTCGCCGCATCACCCGCTGATGCAGTTGTCCCCGCCCCGCAGAGTCAGGGCAGGGCGCCAACGTCTGGCGCCCTTCCTTCCCAACCTGAAAGGTCTCCTCATGAAACGTCTCAAACTGCTTTCCATCCATCACCGCCTGCGCGCCGCCGTCGTGCGCCGCCTGGTTCTGGCCTCCGCCGTATTCGCCGCCACCATGGCCGACGCTTTCGCCACCGGCGCCGGCGGCCTGCCGTGGGACAGTGCGGTCAGCACCCTGCAGAACGACCTGACCGGCCCGGTGGCCACGGCCATCAGCGTCATCGCCTTTCTGGCTGCGGGCGCCGCCCTGGTGTTCGGCGAAGAACTCGGCGGCATCGCCAAGAAAGCGCTGTATGTGGTGCTCGGCGTGGCGTTCATCGTTCTGGGCAACAAATTCCTCCAGGTGCTCGGACTGACCGGCGCCCTGGTGTTCTGAACATGATGCATCCCGCCCTCTCACAGGCCGGGCAAGGCGGGGAGGCGACTCCCCGCCCCGCGCTGCCCGAAGTCCTGATCGCCGTCGTGCAGGCCCTGGTCGAGCAGGGCTGGGAGCTGCCGCAGATTGTGGCGGCGCTGCGCCATACGGCCGACCTCACCGAATTCACTGACCGCGTGACCGGAGTTCCGCAATGAACGACACCCAAACCCCCATCCATGATTCGCTCAACCGCCCCATCCTGATGATGGGCGGCGAACGCCAACTGGTGTTGCTGCTCGCCATCGTGGCCGGCATTTTCATCTTCTCGCTGGCCAAGCTCTGGGCCGCCGTCATCGGCGTCACGCTGTGGATGGTCGGCCAATGGGCGCTGTCCCGTGCCGCAGCCTACGACCCCATCCTGTCAAAAACCGGCGGCAGGCTGCTGAAGTACCGCCGCCACTACCCCGCGCAGGCCAGCCCCTTCGCCAAGGATCGGGAGGTGCGGTCATGATGGCGCTCAAGGAGTTCCGCTCGGCCGCCTACGGCCTGCCCGACCTGCTGCCCTGGGCGGCGCTGGTGGACAACGGCATCGTGCTGACCAAGAGCGGTGGCCTGATGGCGGCCTGGGAATATCACGGCCCCGATCTGGACTCTTCCACACAGGAAGAACTCGGCGCCATGTCCGCCCGGGTCAACGCGGCCCTGAGACTGGGGGACGGCTGGGTGCTGCATTGCGACGCCGTGCGCGCGCCCGCGCCGGGCTACGCCCCGCCCGGCGCATTCCCCGACCGCACCACCCGGCTGATCGACGACGCCCGCCGCAACAGCCACGAGCACAGCTTCGTGGGCTACCGCAGTCGCTTCATCCTCACCGTCACCTGGTTCCCCATGCCCGATGCCGCGAGCAAAACGGCCGATCTGTTCGTCGAGGGCCGGGTCAAGGCCACGGCCCACCGCAATCTGGAGCGCTTCAAGGAACAAATCCGGGAGATGGAATCCCGCCTCTCCACCCTGCTGACCATCCACCGTCTCAAAGACCGCATCGACCTGCGTACCGGCGCCATCGACAGCCCCCTTCTCGCGCACCTGGAACAGTGCGTCAGCCTGTTGCCGGATCATCGCCCCTTCCGTATGGCACAAGTGCCCATGTATCTGGACGCCGTGCTCGGCCAGCACGACTTCACCACCGGCTTCATCCCCCGCATCGGCCGCCGCAGCATGTCCTGCATCGCCCTGACCGGCCTGCCGCCGGAGAGCTTCCCCGGAATCCTGGACATGCTCTCAAGGCTGCCCGTGTCCTACCGCTGGAGCAGCCGCTTCATCTACCTCGATCCGGGGCAGGCCGAGAAGACGCTGAACAAATACCGCAGCAAGTGGGCGCAAAAGCGCAAGAGCATGATGAACCTGCTGCGCGAGAACGCCGGCGGCCAGGCTACTCACATCAACGCCGACGCGGACCGTATGGCGAACGACGCCGTGCAGGCGCTGGCCGAGGCCTCCAGCGGCATGGTGCTGTTCGGCTACTACACCAGCGTGCTGCTGCTCTCGCACGAAGACCCGGAAATCCTGGACGAGTCCACCCGGGAGATGGTCAAGCTCATCGAGAACCGCGGCTTCGGCGCCCGTGTGGAGGACGTGAACGCGGTCGAGGCCTATCTCGGCACGCTGCCCGGCAACACCGCCGCCAATGTGCGCCGCCCCATCATCCACACGCTCAACCTGGCCCACCTGCTGCCGCTGACCGCCGTCTGGGCCGGGCCAGAGCGCAACCCCTGTCCGTTCTATCCACCGAACAGCCCGCCGCTGCTGCAGGCCAAGACCGACGGCGGCACGCCCTTCACCCTCAGCCTGCACGCGGGCGATCTGGGTCATGCCGCCATCCTTGGGCCGACCGGCGCCGGAAAGAGCACCCTGCTCGCTCTCGTGGCGGCGCAGCAGTTCCGCTATCCCGGCGCGCAGGTCTTCGCCTTCGACAAAGGCTATTCCATGCTGCCGCTGTGCTGGGCGGCCGGCGGCGAGCACTACGACATCGCGGGCGAGCAGGGCGATCTGGCGTTCTGCCCCCTTGGCCGGGTGGATGAACCGAACGAGCGCGTCTGGGCCGCCGAATGGCTGGAGCAGTTGTGCGAGCTGCAGGGCCTCAAGATGTTGCCTCACCACCGCCAGGAACTGTTCCGCGCCATCACCCAGCTCGGCGCTTCCACAGACACAATGGCGCAGCGCACCCTGACCAACTTCCTTGTGCTGCTGCAGGATCAGAGCCTGCGCGAAGCCCTGCAGGCCTACACCCTGCGCGGCATGGCCGGCCATCTGCTCGACGCCGAGACCGACAGCCTGGGGCAGGACGTGTTCCAGGTCTTCGAGATGGAGCACCTGATGAACAAGGGCGACAAGCTCGTGCGGCCGGTGCTGACCTATCTGTTCCACCGCATCGAGCAGCGCTTCAAAGGCCAGCCCACGCTGCTGATCCTTGATGAAGCCTGGATCATGCTCAGCCATCCCGCCTTCAAGGCCAAGATCCGGGAATGGCTCAAAGTCTTGCGCAAGGCCAACACGGCAGTCGTGTTCGCCACCCAGTCGCTGACCGACCTGACGCGCTCGGGCATTGCCGACGTGATCTTCGAGTCCTGCCCGACCAAGATCTTTCTGCCCAACCCCGAGGCCGAGACCGAGAACATCAAACCGCTGTATGAGGCCGTCGGTCTCAACGCCCGGCAAATCCAGATTCTGGCCTTTGCCACCCCGAAGCGCCAGTACTACGTCATGCACCCGGACGGGCGCCGCCTGTTCGACCTCGGCCTGACCGGCCCCGAACTGGCCTTCGTCGGGGCCAGCGGCAAAACCGACATCGCGCGCATCCGTGAACTGCGCGACACCCTTGGCAATGCGTGGCCCGCCCAGTGGCTGCGCGAACGCGGCCAGTTTGATGCCGCACAACTGTGGGAGAGTTACCAATGAGAGCCTTCAAACCCGTCTTCCTCGCCGCCGCGCTCGCCACGGCAGCCACCTGCCATGCGCAGACCTTCCAGGCCACTGCTCCGGCGCCCGCGCCCGATCCCTCGGCACAGCAAAGCCTGAGCGCCGCCGTGAACGCCAACGGCAACGCGACCTACGACGCTGGCATGGCGTACTACAACCAGCAGGCCTATCAGGCCGCGGCCAACACCGCACAGGACATCTCCAATCAGGACGCCTCCAACTCGGGTGGCGGGGGGCGATATGGCTACGGCGACGCCTGGCAGCAGGCCGCCGATCAGGCCCAGACCGTCGCCAACGACAACCAGACGCAGGCCGACGACCAGATCCCGATCCAGAACCAGAACGAGACGACCCAAGCAAGCAGCCTGAACACCGCCCAGAATGGCGCGCAGCCCACGGCGCAAGCCAACAGCACGGCAGCACAGTCCGCCGCGCAGCAAGGCGCAAGCCAGTCGCTCGCTGACATCGGCCAGCAAACCAGCGTGCAACAAGGCCAGCCCACGGTGACGAACCACACCGGCGAATACCTGATCGCCGGGGCCGCGACGCAGGCGGCGATGAACGGACTCTCCGTCACCGGCTTCACCGCGAACAAGACGGCTTACCAGGACGCGCAGAATGCCGCGTCCTGCGGCAATCCCTGGTGCGCTGCGGGCTGGATGGCGGCCAATGCCGTCGAACAGAACATCGCCAACGGCGCCTATGCCGCGAACGTCGCCGCCGCACCGGTGCTGGGCACGGCGCTGAATGTCGCCGCCGCTGCCTCCGCGCTGAACAGCGCCAAGGGCACGCTACAACAGATTCAGTCCATGACCGGCGTGACGCAGGGCCAGACCGCAGGATCGACGAACACCCAGCAGGCGCTTGCGCAGACCACGACGCAGACCGGCGTGCAACAAGGGCAGTCCGCAACTGCGGTCAGTGCGGACACGTCCTACACCAGCGCGGCAGACGCCCAGCAGAACGCCTTGGGCGCAGCGGCCCAGCAGAACCAGAACGCCGCCGTCACCGCGGCGCAGGCCGGGTTGGCCGGACTGAGCGCAGAGTATTCGCGCAACGCCGCCAACCAGATCGCCAGCTACGACAACGCCCAGGCGCAGTCCACAGGCGATCCCACCTGGACGCAGGCTGCGGGTATCGCGCAAAACGAGGTGGACCAGCAGCAAGGCATTTATGACTACCAGCAGAACATCCAGAACCAGGCGATTGCCACCGGGAACACGACTGCGGCACAAGAGAACGCCCTGTCGCCCAGCATCGGCGGCACGCTCAACACCGCTGCGCAGAACGCCGCAGCGAATCAGTCCAGCACCACATTGCAGAACATCGGCGCGCAAACCGGCGTGCCGCAAGGCCAGTAACCCTCACCTCGCAGGAGAACCCTCATGAACCTGAAAAAGTCCACCCTCGCCCTCGCCGCGATCGCCGCCCTCGCCAGCACGCCCGCCCATGCGACCGGCATGATTGCTGGTGCGACCTTCCCTGAACAGATCGTGCAGGAACTGACCCTGGTCGAGCAGTACGCCACGCAGGCGCAGCAGCTACAAGCGCAGTTCCAGCAGGTCTACAACCAGGCCGTGAACATGCAGAACATCCCGGCGCAGCTCTGGCCAAACATCAGTGGCCAGTTGCAGAATCTGGTCAACCTGGTCGGCAATGCCAAAGGCTTGTCGTATGCCGCGGCGAACACCGTATCGGCGGTGCAAACCCAATTCGGCCAACCCAGTGCAGTGCTGAGCAACTACAACGCCAGCCTGCAGACATGGACGGGAAACCTGGACAGCCAGATTGCCGATGTGCTCAAGCAATATGGCCTGAATGCATCGAACTTCCAGACCACGCAATCGGCGCTCGCCAGCATCCAGGCCCAGAGCCAGTCGGCAGGCGGCCGCAAAGCCGTCATGCAGGCTGGCAATCAGATTTCGGCGTTGATGGTCAACCAGATGCAAGGCTTGCAATCCGACATTCAGGCCGGCAACCAGGCCATGCTGAACTACATGGCGATGCAGGCGCATACGCAGGTGAACCAGTCCAACAGCGTGACGCCCATCCTGACCGCGCCCACCGGGCCCGGTGCATTCTGAGGAGCGATGATGCGAACCGTCACCGCCGCAACGTCGCGCCATGCCCTCATGAGAAAACGCAGGGCCGCCCCAAGTTTTCTCATCCCCCTTGGGGGGCCTGACGCGAACGCGGCAGGTCTGGGGGGCCTCTCAATCCGCGTGCAATGGGCCGCCACCGGGCTGATACTCCTGCTTGTGGTGGCGGCCACCGCCCACGCCGCCCCGGCGCCCACCCCGACGGGTGGCCCAGGGGGGCAGGGCTACCTCGACACCATCAGCTCGCAGTTTCAAGCCGCGACCACCGGCTGGATGACCACCGCACAGGGCTATGCCTTCAAGATTTTTACGGCGCTGGCCGCCATGGATCTGTCCTGGTGGGGCATCAAGCAGGTACTCAAGAAGAACGATCTGGCCGATTTCATCGCCGGGGCCACCCTGAAAATTGCCTCCATCGCCTTTTTCTACACCATCGTCAAGTACGCGCCGACATGGATGCCGCTCATCACATCGAGCTTCATGGACATGGGACAGGCCATCGGCGGTTCGAGCGCCGCAACAGCATCGCCGTCCGGTGTGATGTCGATGGCCTTCTCCGTGGTGCATCAGCTCTACGAGGTCTACGACAAGGCGCCGGGCGGTTTGTTGAACATCGGCACCAACCTGTTCCTGGCCATCATCATCGCCATCACCTCGCTGCTGGCCCTGATCGGCTTCGGCCTGGTCGCCCTGCAGCTATTGATGACGCTGATCGAGACCTATCTGGTCGGCGGCGCCGGCCTGGTGATGCTGGGCTTCACGGGCTCCAGCCTGACCAGCAGCTTCGGCGAGAAATACATCGGCTATCTGGTCAGCGTGGGCATCAAGCTGCTGATGATCTACGCCATCATCGGCCTCGGGCAGAACCTCATCAACAGCGAACTCGCCTACATCGCGCAATACACCGGAGGAAAGTCGCTGCCGCCCACCGATCTGCTGACGGTCGGCGTCAGCATGCTGATCTACGGGGTCATCGGCATGCAGGCGCCGGGCCTGGCGGGCAGCCTGATGAACGGGTCTCCGAATATGTCCCTGGGCAACGTCGCGGGCGGCGCTGCGGCGATCGCTGGCGGCATCGCCGCAGCGGGCGTGGCAGGGGCCGCAGGTTACGCCAGCGCCGCCAAAGGTCTCGACAGAATGGCAGGCCTGGTCGGGGCTGGGGCGGGTGGCGGCTCAGGCGCGGGCGGCGCGATTGCCGGCGCAGAAAAACTCGCCGCCCTCGGCCAGGCCACTGGCGCAGCGGGCAAACCCGCAGGCGACATGATGGGTTCCATCGGCGGCGGCGGGAAAGGGGGCGGTGCTTCCGCGCCCGCACCGTCCTCCGGCACACCTGCTGGATCGCTGGGCGGCGCGGGCAGCACGGGGGCCAATACCGCCCGCATGGGCCAAGCGGCTCAAGCGATGATGGAGGGCAAGGGGATCAGCGGCCCGTCGAGCACACCTCTGCGTCCCGCCGCGCCGTCCGCACCGCCGCAACCCTCGCCCGCACCGAGCGCACCGCCGAAAGGCCCCGTCGATGCACTGGGCGCACCCTCCGGCGAGAGTGGGTCTGCCGATCTGAGCAAGGCGGCGAGCAGCTCGGATCGAGAGCCGTTCGATGTGCTGAAAGACAACCTCGGCAAGCTGGCTGGCACCAAAGATGACATCGCCCGCCACGAGGGCGGTGGTGGCAGCGGCATCCAGATCCGCCTCGGCCACGTGGAGCACTGACATGGCCGACGACAAGCACCGCCTGCGCAGGCAGGTGTCCGATGAAATCGGTGCAGTTCTGTCCCGAGCGATTCAACGCGACCGCAGAAGCCTGGTGATCCTGCTGCTGCAGATCGTCAATGCCGTCTGGTTTGCCGTGCTGTGGGAACACGACTTCAAGCCGCCCGCAGCAACCGTCATTTGGTCGGTTTTCTTTGCCGCCTCGATGGCCGTGTCGATCGCGATCGAGAAACACCGGCCATAACGCGCGCCCATGGCGCGTGGTTGAGCAGGGCGCTCGCCGCGCCAATGGGTTGCGTTGGTGCAAAACACGGACGCGGGTTTCCCCTTCGGGGTCGCAATCAACAAGATGGGTAACCCGATCCTCGCGTCGCTTCGTGTGGTTGTATGACTACGCTGACAGGCAGGCCGTATCCAGCAGAATACCGTGCTTGACAAAGAAGTCGGCGGTGCGTTTGAACCAGAGTTGGTGAAACGCCCGCCGTGAGGGATCGTTGCGCAGTCGATTGCGCAGTGCAGCGGCATTCTGCATCCCGGACAGCGCGATCACTTGGGCATCTGCATACACTCGTGGGTTGTACATCTGCCCGATGAAGTAGACGAACGTCTTCTCGATCGCCTTGCGCACACGATCGACGGTTGCCTGCGAGGCATCCTGTTCAAGCACCTGTGCATAGAGCCGCTGCACGATCTCGCGCCCGAACGAGATGTGCCTTGACTCGTCCAGGTGATGCTGGTGATTGATTTCGCGCACAATGGCGGGCACATTCGGGCTCTTGCTAACTTTGTAGTTGTAGAAATCGACATATTCCTCAAAGATCAGCGTGCTTGCGAACAATAAGAGGTCTCGCTCAACCAGGTTCGCTGCAGATCCAGTCGGCAGTGCGGCGGCAGGGTAGATCTTGCCGACATAGTCCAGGCAGAACTTCGCGAAGAACCACATGTGCCCGTTCTCTTCGGCAACGAAGACATGCAGGTATTCCGAGATGTCCCGATAGCGCGGCTCGTAGAACGCCATCATCAGAAAGGCCAGTGCGCCCTTGATGCCATGGACGTTGAGACTGAAAAAGTTGATGCACTCCCAGTGGCTCAGCGAGATCAGCGCTGATTCGCCGAGCGCCTCATGGATCTGTGTGCCGAACGTGGTCAGCAGGTCCTCGTCGCACCAGGGACGGTCGTGCTCAATCTCGCTCGGCCAGACGAAGCGCGTGAACACGTCGTACTGGTTGCGCCGTGAGAGTTGCAGCAAGCGCTCAAGCAGCTTCTGCTCGGCCACGGGCCCGGTCATGACCGAAGCTCCTGCGCTTTTGAGATCGACTCAGGTGTCACCGGGTCGAATGACGATGGCGGGTCGGACCGCAGGAGATCGTTGAGCCGCCTGCGGACATCCTCGGCGTTGTCATACCGGTCGCGTAGCATCGAGATCCAACGCTCCAGCCCGAAAGCCACGCAACTCGTGTGGATCGGCTCCGCGGCGATAGAGATCCCGAACCTGCGGCCGAAGTAGTTGCGGTGGTGGTTCAGCGAAGCGACGGCGTGCCCGTCGAACACGACCTCCTGTTTGGTTGGCAGCACCTTGGACATTGTCGCGACCGAGCTCGACGTGTCAAAGAACGGATCTGATGCCGTCTCGTAGGCGAACTCGAGTTCCAGCGCGCGCATTACCTGGTCGATGACCGCGCGTCCACGGTCCACATGCTGCTTCGCATCCGCCGCAGTTCCCAGGCAGACGAACTCCTTCATAGTGAAGTTGTAGCCGCGGTAGCGGTCGAGCGGCTTGTCCTCGTGTCTAAAGCACCTGGCGATGCAGCCCACCACCTGCGGTGCGGTAAGGCTCTGCCCCTTGCGCTCCAGATAGACCTTGTAGCAGGTCGCTGGCAGCAGTGCCATGCTGGTACGCGACGGCCCATAGCGCACGTCGACGCGCCGATCGCCCGCGGCGAAAGCCGGCAGATGCTCCACGTCCAGCGCACACAGCAGACAGGTGAGATGCGGAAAGTTGCGCGCATAGCCAAGCGCATCGAACTCCTCGACACTCAGCAGGCTGTCGTACTCGACGAAGTTCTCGGGTGGCAGGCAGAACAGGTGATCAAGTGCTGCCTCGAGATCTCTGCGGACAAGATACCAGTTTGCGGTTGTCTTCATGGATGAAACGCTCCTTCTGTTCGCCGAGCAGCCCGCCGGACTGCCCTCAGTCGATGACCGCCATCACCAGCCAGCTACGCGCCACGCCGGGCACCTCGCGCGGTTGGGTTTCGTAGGGCCAGCGCCGACCGCCGGTATCCGCGGTGCCCGGCTCGCGCAGATCGAGCACCGACCATCCCTGTTGCTTCAACCATGCCTCCGGCGCATCGGTGCCGAAGCGCCAGCCGACACCGTCCTTGCGAAGTGCGGCGAGGAAAATCTGGCTGAAGGGACTGTTCAGCAGGCTCCTGCTCGCCATGTCGACGACGAGACGACTCCCCATCGCGCTCATCGCACGACAGGTGGAAAGAACTTCGCCTGCCTGCTCGTCCGTCAGAAAGAACAGGAGCCCCTCCGCCAGCCACAGTGCAGGCTTTGACGGATCGAACCCGGCACCGATCAGCGGACCGCGCCAATCTCTGGCCAAGTCCGCGGCGACGTTGAGGCGCAGCGCACGGGAAGGGCCTCCAATTTGGTGCAGCCGCGCTGTCTTTTCCGCCAATAGCTCGCCATGGTCTACCTCGTAGACTTTCGTCCCTTGCGGCCAGTCCAGCCGGTAGGCCCGGGTGTCCATGCCGGCAGCCACCATCACGATCTGCCGGATCGCAGGTTCCTCCCGCAGCGCGGCAGCACAGGCATCGTCGAAGAACCGTGTCCGGATGACGACGAATTCGCGCACGCCCCCGCCCTTGTAGCGTTGCAGCAATTCGAACCCGTCCGGCTGCGCCAACTCGCGGGCGAGATCGTCACGAAACAGCGCGTCGCTGCCCTTCTCGTTCTCCAAGGCCCGGATCGCCGCGGTCCATTGCGCGGTCAGCGATACAGTTTGCATGTGTGCGTCTCCTTGTCCCTATGCTGCGCCTGGGCCGCGTCGCGGCGCACGAAGCGGCTGTGCAGCACCAACGTCATCAACGGCCTGGCCTCGCCTTCCCGGGTCAGCCTGCCGGCGTTTTTGACGGTGATCAGGTCCTTGCGGAACGGGCTCTGAACCAGATCGAGGATCTCGACCTCGCCGACCAGAACGTCGTCCGGACGCACCGGAGCATGCCAGCGCAACTCGTCGACTCCGGGCGAGCCCTCGACCCGCGCGCCCTCCAGCATCGCGCGCACGTACAGGCTCATCCAGATGGCCGCAGTGTGCCATCCGCTTGCGACGATCCCCTAGAAGAACGACTGGCTCCCCGCCTCCTGCGACAGGTGGTATGGCTGCGGGTCGTACAGGCTTGCGAAGGCCACGATCTCCTGCGTCGTCACGCGGTGGCTGCCGAGCGAGAACTTGTCGCCATGCCGGTAGTCGTCCGCGGCTTTCATTTCGGCTCCACGAGTTCGGTGTCCGCGCCGCTGAAGTAAGCCGCGCGGATGGCGTCGATGGTGCGGAACTCGTCGATGTTCACGTTGTCCAGCTCAATCGTGCGCCCGCTGAGCTCCGCGATCAGCAGCACAAACTCGACGAACCGCAGCGAGTCGATCAGTCCGTTTTCGATGAGGTCGTCGCAGTCTGAGAAGTCGGTTCCGCCTAAGTTTTTCTCGGCGATGAAGCGCCGAACCCGGTCCATTCTGTTGCTCATACCATTACTCACTTTCCTCATTCAGGCCTTCGCCCAATCTGTGCCCTGGAACACCCTTCGAGGCCAATCCGAGCAAGGGAAGCAGTGCAGCCACTAATAACAGTGCCGCCCCAAACGATAGAGAGTCGTTCAACGTGCCCATGTCGGCAATCGCCCCTGCAGCTACCGGCCCAATGGCCTGCCCGAGTGCAAATACCACAGTGAAAAACGTAATGCCCTTGGCCCAGAGATCCGATGGCATGCGCTGACGCACCAGCACGGCGACCGATGATGGCACGATGAACATGCCAAGGCCGAACGCTGCAGCCGAGCAGAGAAGGCTGGCTCCCCCCCCATCCAGGATCGGAATCGACGCGCCGATCAGCGTGGCAAAGCAGCTGGCCGACTGAGTAAGCGCCGGTGGCCAATTGTTCAGTGCCACCCGCCATACGAAAGGCGAAACAGCGACGCCGCTTCCGAGGATGAGCCAGAAACTCAGGCCGAACAGCAGCGACCAACCTTGATTGCGCATCCAAGCCAGGATGAAAGTCATATAGACGATATAGCCTGCGGCGAACAAGAGGTAGCCCAGCAACGGTGTCCACAGGCCACTCAGTGAAAGCGCTCGGCGCGATGCCGACGGGGCGACGTCGACCGGTCTGCGGGCTTCGAGCAAGGGCCAGACCGACAGCACAGCCGCCAGTAGTCCCAGCAGCAGCCAGGCCTGCGGCCACGCAGCCACTCCCCAGAATGCCAGCAAGGGATCTACCGCGAGGCCAGACAGCGCGATGCCAATACCTGCGCCCGCGAAGTACAGTCCCATGGCCGTGCCGCTGAGATCCGGAAAGTGGCGATAGCGAACTGCCACGAGTGCGCCACCGCAGGAGAACGCCCAAGCCGCACCGATGCCTGAGAGCAGTCTGGCTGCCGTCAGCCAGACTAGGTCTGCTGACAGTGCCGTTGCTGGCAGAGACAAGACTGTGAGGTACAGGCCTACGGAGAACAACCATGTGGGTGATCGGTATCGCAGAAGCAGATAACCGCTTGCTGCGCCAGCGAGGTATCCCAGTGCGTTGGCCGTGTTTAACCAACCGGCCTGAGCGTAGTTCCATGCCATGGCCTGATGCATGGCTGGCAGGATCAACGCGTACGCGAAGCGCGCCAGACCGTTGCCAACGGCCACCGATAGCCCAAGACCGAAAGCGGGCCAGAGCGAGGCCGTGGCGAAAGTTGAGGACTTGGTGTTCATGTTGTTTTCCTGGGCCGAGGCGTTTTTCTACGTCCTCATATCGGACAACTGATGTGAGGAGCTTATGTGTTTGCACGATGTGCGACGATTGTCTAAAATGACTCCTGCAGTTCCATTTCAGACATTCAAACAATCAGGGCGATGGCAACCCAGTTCTTTATCGCAGCAATGGATGGCGCTTTAGGTGCCAGCGTGGCTGCGACACTCGATGCCCTGAGCGTGGCCAGCGGTGGAGCGGCTTCGCTTGGTCAGGCTTCGCCGAGTTGGCGAGTAGTCGGGATGTCGAATGAAGTCCGGTTGTCCAACGGGATGAGACTTGCAGCCCAGCCGATCGACGCCGCGCGCGTCCCAGCCTCCTCCGTGATCGTGTTTCCAGGCATTGGGCTGGATCATCCAGATCTCGGTTCGGAAGGCGATATCCACGGTCGCTACGACGAGCGGAAAATCCTGCACCGCATGAGCATGCCTGATGCCGAAGCCTTTGCGCGTCTGGCGCAACGGCACCATGCGCGGGGGGGCAAAGTGGCCGCCTCCTGCTCAGGTGTGCTGCTCCCCGCTATGGCCGGCCTGCTGCAGGGCGGGGCGGCGACGACCCATTGGCGCCTGAGTGGCTTCTTCCACAAACACTTCCCACAGATTCGGCTGGATACGAAGCGCATGGTGGTTGAGTCGCATGGCATCGTGAGTGCGGGCGCTGCGATGGCACAAATGGACTTGATGCTTTACCTGATCCGCAAACAGATCGGTCGCGAACTGGCAGACCTGGTCATGAGCTATTTGCTGATTGACACCCGCACCACGCAGGCCCGGTATCAGGTTTGGGAGCACTTGGACGTGCCAGACGACGAGACGGCGCGCAGCTTCGAGGCGCTTATCGAGGCCAGCCTGCCGGACATCTTGTCGGTGCGGCAGGCGGCTCGGCAACTTCACATGACCGAGAAGACCTTGGCGCGGCGCCTGTTCAAGGCATCCGGTGTGACGCCCATGACGCTGATCCATTCGGTGCGCATGCGCCACGCTCGGCGCCTATTGGAACTTGACGAACTCACGCTCGACGAGGTCGCACAGCGAGTGGGCTATGCCAACGCGACCTCCTTGCGCAAGTTGACGATGCGCATGGCGCAGGTTGCGCCTGCCGCATTCAGGTCGAGCGCGACGGGCACACGCTCGCGAGGTTGAATAGTTCGCTCACAAGAGGCTCGGCTGTGTGGTTCTGTCGCGTGTTTTTTAGAGGTGATGAACCCAAGAGGAAACAAGGCAAAAAAGGAACGGACCGATGCCAAGTGTGCCCAGTAGGTGACGAAGTTCGGGCGAAGGCGTAGCGCTTGGCATAGCTGTATTCGACAGTGGTGATGTCGTCAGCGATGTTCGTCGCTTGACAACAGAGATTACAAACCCAGCTCGCTCAGCTCCGGGTGATTGTCTGGTCGCCGTCCCAGCGGCCAGAAGAACTTGCGGTCGGCCTCCGCGATCGGCAGGTCGTTGATGCTGGCAAAGCGTCGCATCATGAACCCCTGCTCATTGAATTCCCAGTTCTCGTTGCCGTAGGAGCGGAACCAGTGGCCCGAGTCGTCGTGCCATTCGTAGGCGAAGCGTACCGCGATTCGGTTGCCGGTGAAGGCCCACAGTTCCTTGATCAGCCGGTATTCCAGTTCGCGCGTCCACTTGCGTTCGAGGAAACGCTGCACTTCGGCACGGCCGACCGGAAATTCGGCGCGGTTGCGCCAGCGGGTATCTTCCGTGTACACCAGTACCACGCGCGCGGGATCGCGCGTGTTCCAGGCGTCCTCGGCCATGCGCACTTTCTGCAGGGCGGAATCTTCGGTAAAGGGGGGCAGGGGCGGCTTGGTATCCACGATCTCTCCTTGGGTTGATGTAGACAGACTTGTCTACTCGAGTCCACTCTAGCTGATGTAGACAGACCTGTCTACAATGCCGTCATGCCGTCAGACATCCATGCCTCAGAAGCACTACCCGCGCGCGACCGCATCCTGCGGACTGCGCACGACCTCTTCTACCGCGACGGTGTGCGCGCCACCGGCGTCGACCGCATCATCGCCGAATCCGGCGTAGCCAAGCTCACGTTCTATCGGCATTTCCCCAGTAAGAACGACCTGATCAAAGCCTATCTGGAGCTTCGGCACCGGCTCTGGATGGATTGGTTGAACGGAGAACTGGAGCGCCTCCGCAGGCGCGACTGGAGCGTGGCGACGTTGCTCGTCGCCGTATTCCAGGAATGGTTCGAAAGCGAAGGTTATCGGGGCTGTGCCTTCCTGAATGCTGTTGTTGAACTGGAAGGTGTGTTGCCAGAAGTTGCAGACATCGCCAAGAGCCACAAAGACGAAATGGCTGAGACGATCTCACGCCTTCTCCCCGAATCGGAGGATCGCCGGGGACTTGCTGTGGCCATTGCTGTGGCGCTGGACGGCTCCATCCTGCGCGCCCAGATGGAGAGAGATGCAGTTTCCGCGCTCGAGGCGCTCGATAGGATTCTGAGGGCCTTGGTCAAGCAGCAGCTGTAGTCGGCCGACTACAGCTGTTCGCGTAGTAGCGAGACTGCAGACAATCGCGGTTGGTTGTCTTTGTCAATGACGAGACCTTGGTGGTGACTGGTGCGACTCTTGGCAATCCGCCCTTGGCGAGGCTGCGTGAAGAACAACCCATAGCCCTTTCATGCCGATGGCTGCCATAGCCATGAGAGCGGTATCGCCACCAACGCCGCCAGCCGGACCGTCTGCACCGGGCCAATGGGTTTGCGTCGGTGCAAAGCACGGACGCGGGTTCCCTGACAGACGCATCACCCGCTGATGCACTTGTCCCCATCCCGCAGAGTCAGGGCAGGGCGCCAATGTCTGGCGCCGTCACCCTGGAGAACGGTATGGCCGAAGCCAACCCCTACCTCAACGCCCGGCGCGAATGGGATGAGCGCTATGGCGACGCGCTCGCCCGCGCAAAGACCTGGCGGCTCGCCGCCTTCGCCAGCCTAGCCGTTGCGGCGATTGCGGTCGCCGGCATCGCCTACGTCGGCGGACAAAGCAAAATCCAGCCCTTCGTCGTCGCCCTCGACAAGATGGGCAACCCGGTGGCGATGGCGCAACCCGCGGGCGGCAACGCCGTCAGCCAGCGCATCATCGAGGCGCAGGTCGCCAACTGGGTGTGGACGGCGCGCAGCGTCATCCCCGATCCTCTTGCGCAGAAAGCGCTCATCGCCAAGGTCTACGCCATGGCAGGAAGCAACGCCGGGTCTTACCTCAACACCTACTACGCGGCCCACCCGCCCTTTGGCGACTTCACAGTCAATGTCACCATCACCAGCGTCCTGCCCGTCAGCAAGGACACCTGGCAGGTCGGCTGGGATGAGCAGCGCTACGAGGGGGGACAGCCCAAACCGGTTGAGCACTGGCGGGCCAACATCACCACCGGCCTCGACACCAAGCTGGCCGACAACCCCCAGGTCATGCTCGACAACCCGCTGGGTCTGTTCGTCAAGAACGTGACCTGGACGCAGATCGTCGGCGGCGCCAAGTGACCGCTCTGATGGAACACCAGAAAACCGCCGCCAGGTGGACGGGGCGTTACATCGTCTCAGCCTTCCTGGAGACGATTGGACAAGCCCTGGTTCTGTGTGTGCCATTCGTCCTGATCGCCATGCCCTTTGTGTTCGATTCAGCGGGCTACCGCTTCAACCCCTTCTTTTATGCCTTCTGGCTTGCGGCTGTCGGCCTGCCGACCTGGGCGCTCGGCGTCGTGGTGCGCCCGCGCATCCTGCGGCCAGATTTTGTCAATTCCATCATGCTCTATCAGGAGGATCAAACATGAATCCCACCAAATCCCTGCTCGCCCTGGCCATCCTGGCCGCAGCGGCCAGCGCCCACGCCGCGCCGTCGGCAGCGTCAGCCTCCCAACCCAAACCCGACATCCAGACCACGACATCGATCCCACTGCAAACCAGCCATCAGATCTACGACCTCAAGGCGCCGATCCCGCTGTACTGGCGGGCGACCACGGCCGCCGCGCAGACCTGGCTGAATACCGGCAGCGCGCCCAGCATGGTCGGCACCAACGGCATGGTGATGTATGCCTACGGCCAAAGCCAGCCCACCATCACCTGCGCGCCGTTGCACATCTGCGTTATCAACCTGCTGCCCGGCGAGCACATCACCAACCTGTCCATCGGCGACAGCGTGCGCTGGCTGGTGCAGACCGCCGATGCCGGCAAGACGCCGGTCGTCGTGGTCAAACCGACCGCCGCAGGCCTGACAACCAATCTGGCCGTCACCACCGACGCCGGCCGGGTGTACTACATGACCCTGGTCAGCGACAAGCACAACTATGTGCCGCAAATCGGCTTCTACGATCCGCAGCAACTGGTCATCAACATGGAGCAACAGGCCGCCCAACAACGCGCAGCCGAAGCGGCGCAGGCGGCAGCCAAGCAGCAGGCCGTCGTCGCCCCCCTGGGCCACATCGACCCCTCGACGCTGGACTTCAACTACACCTGCAAACTCGACGACGGGCACGCCGATCTTGAGAACGACGACCTGCTGCCGCTGCGCGTGTTCTCCGGCGGCGGTCATACCTATCTGCAAATGCCGGGCAAGATGCGCTACACCGATGCGCCCGCCGTGTTCAACGTCACCAGCGACACCACCGAGCTGCTCAACAGCCGCCTGGTGAACGACTATTTCGTCATCGATGGTCTGCCGCAGAAGTTCAAGCTGGTCGTTGGAGTTGGCAAAGGCTCGCGCAGCGTCACCTGCCATCACGCGCAGATGAACGCCGGCTGGTGGGCGCGTTGAAGGAGGCCATGATGACCAACCCCCAGCAACCCGACACCCCAGAAACCGACAGCCGCCTGCTCGCGCAGGACGTGGACGGCGCCACCGCCGGCAAGAAGAAAGAGAAAGGCCTGAGCATCAAGGGCACGCCGCGCGAGGGCGGCGCCCGTCTGAGCAAGAACTTCAAGAAAGTCGCCTTCGTCGCAGGGGGCGTCATCGCTGGCGGCATGATTCTCGGCATCATGACCGCCGGGAACAAGCAGGCAGCCCCCTCTGACGGCGGCGATTCCGGGGCGCAACAGGTCGGCCAGACCAGTCCCGACATCGCGGCCATGCAGCGCGCGGCCCAGGCGAATGCGACACCCGCTCCCGGCGCATCGAACCCGGCCAAACCAAAGGCTTCAGCCAGCTCGCCGGGCTCATCCCTGCAAACCCCAGCCCCAGGAACGACCCTGGCCACGACTCCCAACCCGCAGCAGCTCACCCCCGCCCAGAAGTATCACCAATGGCTGGAAGAGCAGCACTACAAAGACCTGGAGGGCGCCGTGCTGGCCGCCCAGAGCGCGCACCTGGCCAAGGTCGAGTTGGCAGCGCCCAGCGCATCAAGGTTGGGTGGAAGCGATACGGCCGACCAACTGCGCCGCCTCGCACTCGGCGCAGCGCCCAAGCCGGGCGAGCAGGAACAAGCCCTGCAGAAGGCGCTCACTGCACTCCAGGGCGCGACAGGGCAGGGCGGTGCAGGTCAGTCATCGCCCCAGCAACAGAACAAGGGCTTCCTTGACGCCGCACAGGCCCAGGGCGACAACGGCTACCTGCCCGCCGCGGTGCAGCCGCCCCTGGCCCGGCATGAGCTGTTCGCCGGCAGCGTGATCCCGGCCGTGATGCTGACCGGCATCGACAGCGATCTGCCCGGCACCATCAGCGCCCAGGTGCGGCAGACCGTGTACGACAGCTTGAATCCCAGTGTGGTGCTCATTCCCCAGGGCACGCGCCTGATCGGGCAGTACAGCAGCCAGATCGCCTACGGCCAGAGCCGCGTGCTGGTGGCCTGGAGCAGGCTGATCTTCCCGAACGGCGCCACCATCGACCTGCGCGGCATGGAGGGCACCGATGGCAAGGGGCAGGCCGGATTCCACGACCAAGTGGACAACCACTACTTCCGCGTCTTCGGCAGCGCCATCCTGATGAGTCTGCTCGGCGTCGGCGCGCAGCTCAGCCAGCCGCAGAACTCAGGCGCCCTCAACACCCCGTCCGCCAGCCAGCAGGCAGCAGCAGCCACCGCGCAGCAGCTCAACAACGTCGGCACCAACCTGCTCAATCGCAACCTGAACATCCAGCCCACACTCATCATCCGGCCGGGCTATGCGTTCAACGTGCTGGTGAATCGGACGATGATTCTGCCGGCGTATGAAGGAAGACGGTGAGGCCACCACCGTATCGATTGGCATGCGTTTCGTCTTATGGAACGGCGACCGATCAAGAACGCTGTGGACTGGCGCCGCGGGGTGTGGCGACATGAAGTCGATACTCTCCTGGCGTCATTCCGAACCAGCGCCGGCAGGCGCGATACGTTGCGCTTTCGTCGGCAAACCCCAAGGCGACGGCGAGATCATCCAACGATGCATCTGCGCGCCGGAGAAGGTTGTCCGCGAGATCCCGTCGCACGACATCCATCAGGCTTTTGAACGTGACGCCTTCACCATCGAGCCTGCGCTGCAGCGTGCGCTCACTCATGCACAACGACCGGGCGACGTCCGACTTTGATGGCACGCCGTTTCGCAACCCTTGCTCAATGAGCATCCTGACGCGGCTTGACGTCGAGGGGGGCTGAAGCGATGCAAGTTGCTCACGTGCCAAGGAATCGTGCAATTCCGACAGATGGTCGTCCCAGGTTGGCAGTGTCGCGAGGATGTCGCTGCGCGAAAGCAATACGCGATTGGCCGCGCAGCCGAAAGTCATCGAACAAGGGAACACGGCCTGATGGGGGCCAGGATTGACCGGATCTTCCGCTTGCCACTCCATGGCGAGCGGGCGGATTTCCCGCCCTGTGGCCCACTTGCAGAATGCCAGGATGGTGAGCCAATCGAACTCGATGCGCTGGCGCGGCACGTCCTGCTGCTCGGGCTGTACATCGAGCTGTAGCCAATAGCCCTCAGGCGCTTCGTGGATGGAAAATGTGGCCGCTTCACTCACCACGCCCATGTACTGGGAGAGCCGCATCAAGCCCGCTCTGAGGTTTTCGCAGGACAGCATCGAATAGCTGACGACGCCGAAGGCCGCAGGCCTGGCCAGCTCGGGAATGGTCAGAGCAATGGCGGGGTTATTGCTGCGCAGCGCCGCCAGACCCCATAGTGTGGAGACCTTGTCGCTGGCAAAGCGGCCGGGTGCTCCGTGCAGCATGTCGATGACCATGCCCGATTCCGCAAACAGTTGAGGCACGTCCAGACAATGCGCTTGCAGCAACTCGGCGATTGCGCGCAGCCAGACCGCAGAGCACGTTTTGTCGCCGTCGGCAACCATCCGTTGGCGGACCTGGTGTGAAGATACTTTCGCGAGCATCGATGACATTCTCGCCTCCAGACCATCCATCGCGCACGCATCCGTTGCGCCGATGCCAAGCCATTGGTCAAGACTGTAAATCACGAATCGGTGTGCCGCTCCCTCAGGAAGAGGTGGCGCTGAGACAGCGCCAGGCAGCCCAACACGACGACCATCCCGAGAAACTGAAGCCCCGTGAGGCCTTGCTGGAGGACGATGGCGCCGAGCAGCATGGCCACGACAGGTACCAACAATAGCAGCAACGATGTGCGCTGCGCACCCAGGCGTTCGATCCCCACAAACCATGCGGGATAGGCTGCGACCGTGGCCAGGAGCATCAGGTAGCCGAGTCCGGCGACAGATCCGGCATCGAGCGGCAGTGGCTGCCTTTCGAACACCAGAGTGAGCACACAGAGGATGATCCCGCCGGCGGTGAGCTGCCAGCTCGCGAAGACGAGCAGCCCCGATGGGCGTCCCCACCGCTTGATCAGCACCACCCCAAGCCCCATACAGACCGAAGCGCCCAGCGCCGCCAGCACGCCCAGCGGATTCATTGGGGCGTCCGAGGTGCCCACAATCAAGACCACGCCGAGCACGCCCAGGCCGATCAGTACGGCATCTGCAAGCTTGGGCCGTTGGCCCAGCAAGGGCCAGGCGAACGAGGCCGCCCAGAATGGCGACAGCGCCATGATGATGGCCAGGACGCCGCCCGGGATGCGGCTCGCGGAAATGAAGAACAGGGCGAAGACCGCGGCAATGTTGATCAGGCCCAGGATCAGGACGCGCGCATACCAGGTGCGCGGAGGCCATTCGCGCAGCAGCGCGAGCAGCAGCAGCCCACCGCCAAGGCTGCGCACCGTGGCCACCAGCAGGGGATGTCCCGGGGCGATGGTCTGCGTCGCCACGATGGGCATGGTGCCCCACAGGACAGGGGCGAATGCGCCAATGAACACCGTCTTCAGCGAGTCGACCGTGCTGCTCACTGGACGACCCTCCGCGCTGCGCGCTGCGGGATGAGCGCTTGGGAGCGGCCGTGCGGTGCGCTCATTGGACGACCCTCCTCGCCCCGCTCGACTCCCCGAGGGAGTTGAGCGCGCCTTCGGAGCGGCCGTGCGGTGCGCTCATGCTCAGGGCCCGGCAGCCGCGGCCGCCGACGGCATCTCGTACCGCTTCAGCTCGGCCCGTGTTGCGTCGGGAAGAGGGCTGGATCGCCTGGTGCTGTCGTCCATCAGCACGATGACCGTCTCCGCCGTGGCCACGCAGCGGTCGCCGACGAACAGCCCTTGCCCCAGGGTGACGGAGCTGGCGCCCACGCGCAGGACTAGCGTGCCGATGTCGATGGAGCAGCCCCAGTGAATCTCGGAGCGAAACTCCAGCAGCAATCGGGCGATCACGAAGGACGTGCCTTGCGGCGCAAGGGGCTGGGACGGGTTGTACAGAATCGACACCCGCCCGGATTCCAGGAAAGTCGCAAAGGCCGCGTTGTTCACATGTCCCTGGCGATCCGTGTCGCCATAGCGCGCCAGATCCTGAGTCCAGTGCGCGTAGCTGTCCTTGCGAGTCAGATCAAGAGAATTCGTCTCCGACATGCCAGACTCCTCACGATTCCGATGTGACCGGGGCCGATCTCCCGAGATTGGGTTTGTTCGCTGCACAAGGATAGGGAGATCCCCTTGCAAGGAGGTTGCTTCAGCGGCCAAACTGCTGGCGTTGTGAGCCATTCATTCGAACGGCTACCCTTCAAAGCGAGCCCAGCAAGTGCGTGACGGCCTTGACGCTGAGCGATACGGCAAGCAGAGCCAGCACGATGATGATGATGTGCTTGAACCGCGCAACCGAGATCCGTCTGCGCAGCGTGAAGCCCACGTTCAGAAAGATGACGGAGATCACCGTCAGGCCCAAAGTCAAAGACAACAGCTTCGGTTCAAAGATCGTCTCGCCGTAGAGAAAAAAGATGATGAGCTGGCTGATCTTGCCCAGCAGAAAACAGAGGTTGGCCGATTGGCTGATGGTGTTCTTGTCCTCGCTTGTCGACAGCAGGAACATCATCAACACGGGCGACATCGCATTGGTCGGACCACCAACCAGTCCGGCAAGCATGCCGTAGGCGAGTGTGCCGCTCCGGCTTGGAGCAGCGACCTTGACGTCGCGAAAAACTGCGGAGTAGACATAAAAGAATGTCGCCAGCGCCAACACCAGCAGCAGGTAGGACTGCTGCACCCAGAACAGCAACTGCACGCCGAGCAGACTCCCCGCGGTGCTGGACAAGGCCAACGGCGCACTGCTCCTGATCACATCGCTGGCCTTGTGGCCGCTGAGAAAGCTCAGCAAGTTGATGGCGAGTGTCGGAAACAGCGTGATCAGAATGGCCGACTTAAGCGGCATGAACATAGCCAGCGCCGCCGTGGTCAAGATCGGAAAACCGATCCCAGTGACGCCGTGCAGCACCGATGCGATGGCGAAAACCGCGATTGAGAAGATGAGGTGGGCGTGCACTGCGGAGTGGTTTTGACTTGCCAGCGACTTTGACTGAACGGATCAGGCCGCACATTCCATGTTGAACCGCACCCGCTTCAGGTGTCTTGCACGGTCCTTGATCGGCGTTCTGGCATGCAAATAGCGTTTGTTGTCGAGAATCATCATCTGATGTTCGCTCAGCCGAATGCGCCGCGACACCCTGGGGTCCGCCATCTGCGTTTCCAGCTCGGTCAGGGCCGCGCTCTGCCGGGCGTCCAATTCTTCGCGTACGATGAGATCGCGGCGATAGCGAAAGTTGTGATCTTCGTCCACCAATAACGAATGGATTCTGTCCCGCCCCTTATAAAACTCCTCCGGCACCCGAATCGGAAAAGTCGCCATGGTCAAAGTCTGGAAGGTTTCGGGAGACAAACGACTCAGGAGGACGTCGGACTTGATCAATAGGTTCACACCTCCACCGAGCCTGTCCTGCTGTACGACATACAGCGCGAAATAGCCGGGCACGTCCGCCTCGTAGCAGCAATCGGTGTGGAAGAAGAATTCACGGTCTGAGTGCGAGATCGCCAGCGCTTCCAGACCGTCGCTTCCGCCGACCCGCACATCCCAGATTTCACGGCCTTTGCCATCATGTGTGTGCGTCTGCCCGAGCGCGCTGATCAACGACAGGATCACATCGTTTTCGGCGCTCACACGGCCAAAAGTGACGAGTGCAATACCGTAGCTGCACAAGGCGCGCCTGATGACGGATATGGATAGGGGAGTGAAATCATTGAGGTCGATTGTTGTCGACTTCGGCAGCTTGATGTCTTGTACAGCTTCCCAGTGGTTTGACTCCATCATGTTGATCCCCGTTATCAGTGAGCACTCCACCCATTGCTAACTGCATCCTCACTTGAGTGAATTCAGCGAATCCAGCCGCCTGAGGATTGGCACAATTTCCAGAATCCAACTGTCGGCAGAATAGCCAGAGACAAGCCACATAAGTGTGTCAAGGTGTTCAGCCATCGGCGCCCACACTCCCCGGCTGGAGCATGCATAGAGGCAGACGGCTTGTGGTAAGCCAGTATCCCCAAGGATTTCTTTTTCACCGCGCGCAGCAGCAACATCACGTTTCTTGCTTGGATTGAATCACTCAGCAAGGGATACGTTTTTCGCGGGCAAGGTCACCGCGGAAGGTGGGGGCGTCCATCCCATTGCTTACGCTGTGTCAGCGGTTTTTGCTCGAAAATGCTCGACCCGCGCTTGATTGCCACAGGTTCGACTCGAACACCATCGCCGCCGAGCACCGCGGGAGCGGTCGATGAAGATGCCGTCACAGGTCTTGCCTTCGCATTCGTGCAGGAACGCCCGATCAGGCCCGCCTATCGTCAAGATGGCGTCCCGCGCAAGCAGTGCTAAGACCTGCGTTACCGTTGTTGGCGAGGCAGCGACCGCTGACACCGACCCGTCGCGGCGCGCAAGCTGGGGGGGCGACGGATGCGTCGCCGCTGCCACTTCATTCACGAGTCGCATGTCCTCCCGTCGCGGCGATATCCCATGCACTACATCATGCACTAGGCGGTACAGTGCCTCGCGCAGCAAAATTGCGGCGGCCAGGTCGGCCACCGTCGCCTTGGGCTCGCGGCTACCTGGGGGCAACAATCCCGCTCGTCCGATCCACTCGGAAAGGCGTGACGCCGAGTCCAAACGCTCGATAGGATGCTCGCCAAGTCGCGAGCCGACGGTCGCGATGAAGTTGAGACTCGGACTGCCGAGGTCGAAACGGAAATCCGTCAGAGCCATGACCTGGTCCCTCTGTGACTGTGGTTTCTCAGTCTATTCGGAAGGCTTGTCTGCGGCCAAGGTTGAACAAACGTGCCAACAAGTCGGCGTTATCGGGTTTAGGCAATAGCGGGATGACGATCAGGGAGCAAACTGCCGCAGCTAGCCACACGGTTGTCCACGAACTGATACTCAGTATCCAGGGTATCGCCAGGGGCGTGAAAAACAACGAAACGAAAACGCAAGTGTTGGCCATGCCCAGCGCACTGCCGGTGCGTTGCTTGCCCACGATGGTGGCAAGTTCGGTGAAGGCCACACCCTGCCAAGCCGAAACGCAGACCCCGGCTACAACGAGCAGGCCGACCAGCCAAGCTACGGCCCCGCCGCCCCCACCCGCGCGCTCTGCCCATACAACGCCCAGGGCGAGCGCAGCAAAGGCCACGACGGACAAGGCCGCGCTCAGCCTCAGGTACTCACGCCGATTCTTTTTCTGGTCCGTCCATCGACCACTCCACACGCGGCTCACCATGGCGCCAAATTGCACGGTGAACATGGTCGCCGCTATGAGTGCCACGCCTGCTTGCGCAAAGTCATGCAGGAAGATTGTGGCAAAGGTGAGTACGGCGAACTGTGGCGCACACAGCAAGCCAATGCCTGCCACGAAACGCCAGACTGCGGCATCGTGCAGGGGATGACGCCCATCTGGCAATGCATCCGTTGTCTTGACCGCTTTTGATAGGGTCAAACTGGTCAAAGTGGGTGGCTCGTGCAGCCAGCGCCAAGTGAAATACAGCGACACGGCACACAACAACGAGAGCAGTCCGAACACGACGTCAAAGCCCTGCCATGAAGCCAGGGCCGGGAGCACCAACGCGCCGAATCCTCCCCCCAAGGGCACCGCTGTTTGACGCACACTCATTGCCAAACCGCGTTCGCCTTCGGCGAACCAAGTCATCACCGCGCGTCCGCTGGCACCATTGACGCTGCCGCCAAGCCGTCCCGTCGTGAGGCACCGCGATCAACACCATCAAGCCCAGGGCCAGGGCTGTTCCGCCCAGTCCGGCCAACAGCACCTTGCGGTCGCCCCAACGGTCAGTTAACAAGCCCCATGGCACCTCGCTGATTGCAATGCCCAGCCCCAGCAGCCCCAGTACCAAGCCAAGCTGCTCGTTACTCAGATGGTAGTCAGACCGCATGAATACGGCAGCCATCGGAATGCCTTGGAAAACGGCGGCAAAGCTGGCATTGGCAGCAACGCCGACTCCCAGCACCTTCCAGCGGTGACCAGAAGGTTTGGCATGAGTGGCTTCGTCATTGTGCGGCATGGTGCATCTCCCGTCAGTGGTGGCGTCACAGAATTGACGTAATGAGTTTATAGCATTACGTTGCCGCCTGTGGAAGAGCTTTTGGTTGTGATCAATGGCTACACAGCCTTCTCGATTTCAGGTGTGGTGCCGGATAAGCGGCCATTGCGAAACGAGCTTCCATGCAACTTCGGAGGAATCAATCGATGCAACCTCTTTACTGCTTTTCAGATGCTGACCGCCAGACCCTGCTTTCCGTCCTGCAGCGGGTCAAGTCCAACCCCTACACCGAGTTCGTTGAATTTCAGCGTGACGTCCGGCGCGTGATAGAGGCCGGAGAGATTCCCGTTGGGTTCGCCGATACCTGCTTGCTGATCAAGCAACAGCGTGACCGGGGTGTCAGTAACGTCCACGTCTTGCGCAACTGTCCGATTGACCCTGATGTGCCTCAGCTAGATCCCGCCGATCCGGTGAAAGACAAGTACCGGAAGAAGCAGACGTTCATCGGCGAGGCACTTCTCGCGGTGTTCTCGGAGTTCACCGGTAACCCATTGCTGGCCTACGGCAGCCGCAACAACGGTGATTTCTTCACCGACGTGATCGCGATTAACCGCTATAGCGGCAAGCTCACCGGCTTCAGCGATAGCGAACTCGTCTATCACAACGACCGGACCGCCCACGAGGTCAGAGCCGATTTCATATCGCTCCTAGGCATGCGCTGCCCCGAAACGGAGTTGATCTTCACCGGGTTCGTTGATGGACGTGACCTGATG